>CAZEPC010000131.1:0-11267 GCA_964513765.1 uncultured archaeon | reverse complement strand
TTTTTGAGAGCCCATGAGAAATCAAGTCTGTTGTTGAATTGAATTTTTTTTAGAAACCATCTATTTTAGAAATTCTTAATTCTTTCAATTTTTAAATGTTCTTATATTTTTTGATATTAATAGAAGCATATCAAATTATCTTAAAACATCGAACCTTTTAGTTCTGATTATTTAGATAATTTGAAATATTGACTCAATGAGAAGGTTGGGAAATTTAATGAGAAAAAAGAAAACAAGCTTTAAAGATTTAATCAAAAAATACAAGAAAAAACTCTATCTGGAATGCGAATACGAGATAAACCCCCGAAAAAATATAGAATTTAGCTCTGGTCTGGAAGTATTCCAAAAAAGGCACATCAACCACAATGAACATAAAAGAAATAAATTTAAGAAGAAAGGTAGAAGGGGGGAAAATGGCAAAATTTTTGGTGAAAATAGGGAAAGTTCTCGGAAAAACAAAGGAAGATCGAGAAGTGGCCCTAAAATTTCTTTCCATAAGAGGGAAAGGGGCAAAGCAGAAAAAAACAATGAAAAAAAGATTAAAAAGATTAAACAAATACCCCAAAATTCCAACCCAAAAAAGGAACACAAAATTCAAGAGAAAAGCATCCCGAACTCAAGCAAGATGTTTTTTGAAAAGAAGAAATTAAAAGTACTAAAAGACAAGAGAGTCTATTATGAGCCAATAGATGCTTATTTTTCCTCCATTTTTGAAAGCGTGAAGCAACTTTCTCAGCATTTTGAAATTGAATCAATACTAAAAGCCTTTAAATGGCAACATTTTGAGGTTTTTCTTAGTCAAGCACTTGAACATTACGGATATTTCGCAAAGCGAACCTTCAGATTTAAGGTGAGGAATAAACGCTATGAGGTAGATGTCATCGGGAGGAATTGCCAGGAAATACTTTTTATTGATGCGAAACATTGGAGCAATAAAACAGCAAGTCCTTCGGCACTAATGAATGTGGCCCAAGAACAGAAAGAAAGAGCAAAGGCCCTTGTTATATCACCAGAAGTTTGCGGGAGAATCCTTCAAGACCTATCATATAAACCAAGGAGGACCTTTAAAGCGTTTAAAGTATATCCTATAATTGTGGTATCAAGTGCACTTCCAAAAAACCGAATTGTAAATGGGGTTCCAATCCTCTCATTTCATCGGTTTAATGAATTTCTAAATAATTTTCACGCCCTTAGGGGTACATTGAGACCAATTTCTTTTAAAAAAGCCACCTTTCAAAAAAAACTCGGATAATATTAAGAAAAGATTTTTTATTTATTAGGCATTTAAGAACTTATAAATCCATTAAACAAAATACCCATTTTATTTTTTGACAAGACACGGGGTTGATTTATTATGGCAAAAATAAATGAAGAAACAAAAGATATTATTGATGAGATTGTTGCAAAACTTAATATGATTTCGCAAGATATGGGAACTCCACGCAATATTAGGGAAATGGCCCAAGACTCGATAAAGACGATTCAGGCCGCAGATGATAAAGGTGGCGAAAACTCGCCTGCTGTTTGTGCAAGCTCATGTATTTCACAGTTAGAAGACATTACACAAGATCTTAATTGCCCACTCCACACTCGAACGGCGATTTACCAAATTTTATCCCTTTTAGAACAAATCAGAGATTAAAAGGATTGGATCCTTCTTTTTTAGGATATTCTCCCACCTGCACGTTTTTTAGAAAACAACACATTTTTTAATTCCTCTTATACACTACAATAAGGCCATCTATCCATTTTGGGAACATTATAATGAGAATTGAAGCCTCTCCGATCTACATAAAGGAAAGGGATTTTTACGGGAAGTTTTTATTAAAAGAGAAAATCAAAAAGGGAAAAAAATTGGTTTTATGTCTGAATTCCGGACATTCAGCTGTTGATGGAGTTAATTAAGAAAGCCTATTTTATGATAAGTTCCTTTGAACCATCTTCATCAAATACCATCCAAATATGAAGAAGATTGGATTTTGAATCAAAGAAATACCGGGATTCCTCGATTTTTTCACTTTGATCTAACTCGACCTCATCGAGAGTGATCTTCTTCGGGTCATTTTCGGTATAGACCAAGAGTTCAGAAACCTCGTCTTCAATGTTATTAACGGTCACCATCAATTTCCCGCTTCTTTCCTTCGGATCCGAAAATTCGGTATCATTCATAGTTACATATTTTGAAGGATCCCCGATAATCGCCATCCCGTTATCCAAGATGGGAGCAAACACCTCATATACATATTCTTCATATTTAAGATCCTGAGCAACTGGAGTACAACTATTAACCTTTTGGGTTTCATTAGTAAACCAATTATATCGCACGAACTCACCCGAGAAGTCCATATCTTCAATAGTATATTGCGTATCTTTTACCCTCCGGGGCCATAAATTGAGCGCAAGGGTGTAATGCCAAGTGAGATCACCATGGTTGGACACAGTTCTTGCCAAATAATATTTACGATTCCGAATATAGGTTATATCACAGGCAGTAATGGGGCGATCGGGTTTATAAAGAAATCCATCATTTCTACATACCGAATTCACAATATCCTTATTGACCATTCCGATTTTATCTCCCGGGGCCACCATACTGGCGCTAAGATTGCTTAACAAGCCCATCAATTGGGGATGTCTCTCACCCGAGATCGGGCCGGTACTCGTGCTCTGGAAAGTGTCTTTAAAGGGCCAGAGTCCCACAGAATACATCAGCATACTAGATTGTAAGAAATAAGGTGTATCATAACGTTTTGGCCACCGCGCATTATAATCTCCACTTGCCCTAGCGGTAATCACAGGTCGAAAATTAGTCGATTCCATGATAATGCCAGGATTAGCCATACAATATTGCACACCAATATCCCTCTTGTCGGCAGCCTCCGCCATGTTCTTTAACCAAATATGGGCAGCACCCAATTCAGACCGTAAAAATGAGAATCTTGACATGTGGGTTTTCAGCCAGTCTTGTTCATAGGTACTGATATTATATTTATCACAATTTTCCATGATTTCATCCCAGAATTTGGGATCATCCTTGGGCATAGCACCAGTTCCTTCAACGTGGAAGTTGTATTTTTCAACGTAGGGACTTTTATCCGAATACCACCTGTTATGGGCGGTAAATGGCAAACCCCCGAATTCATCGGAAAGTTTTTCCACGATCGATTTATCTTCATCGGCTTCCATTTGGAAAACAAGCGGATCTGGCTCCCAGAGTAAAGTACCTCCATAGAGACCACCACCTACTAATCTACCAAGAGGACCGAGCAGAGTTCTCACCATTTTCTTCACGGATTTTTGGTACCACCAACTGTCTAAATGATAGTATTTAAATGGAATTCCTTCAGAATCTGCGTATTCTTTAACCTCTAATAGCGTTCCATCGTAACCCAATCCCTTTATTGGCTTGTAATAATAGTAGGCACCGTTGTCCGTATAATACCCCAAATATTTTAAATCATCCTCGCGGTATCGATCCTTTTCTTCTCGATTGACACCATTATATTCCAACAAAGTATCTCCCCAATATTTAAAGGAATCATTTATTCCTTGATCAAAAATCATAATATATCTATGAGAATGATCTTTAGGGACGCTGTCCACCTCTCCGTTGGGACCACAAGCAAATCTAAACGCATTAAGACCTTTCACCTTTCTTTTTTGAATCCCATTTGTGGTATAATTATCCAAAGGAGAAACAATTACGGTATTTTTATCATCGTCAAAAAAGCACACAGGAGCAACCGCAAAATCAAAATCCTGGGTTCCAGGACAGAAAACCAGATCTTTATAGGTGAAAATTCGTTTATTAGGACTTTCATTCCGGAAAATTGGAAAATTGAGGACCGGTATATCATAATCATCGCTGCTAGTTTTCTCTATTCCAGTTTCCGTTGAACTTTCGAAAATAAGGATATTTTTGCGACTTTCATCTTTTAATTGAATAAATGAAGTGCGAAAAGTATAGCTGGTGGTAGGAATAAGCCATTTCCAGCATGTTTTCACAGCTTTTCCCAGATCTGTTTCAATTTCCTCTTCACTTTCATCGAACAATTTTAAAGATTTATACTTTTCAGGATCCAGTTCAGAAACATCATAGGAAGCATAAATTTTCCCATCAAAATGTACCTCAACTTGACCTTCTGTTAGATTCCTTCCTTCCCCAAAAGAAACCGAGTAAGTCATATTTTCCTTATCGGCATGTAGTAAATATTCATTTTTTTGAGGGGGATAGGGTTTCTCCGTTTTAATTGTATCTTTTTTATAATCATAAGAGCCATCAAAATATCTTGCTACTAAAAATCTGAAGATAAATGGCAATATGAGCCATATAGTCGGCAGTAAAATCAAGAGCACGACTATAAAGGTCACAATAAAATTAACAAAACCAGTTAGACCAAACATATTTATCTGTTTTTAAAAAAGAGTGTAAAGCATAAGAACATTATGGGATGATTTCCATTATCATCTTGAATTCTGGAGGAGAAAATTGTTTATTCATCATATAGCCCAGATGCATCAAAAGCTCCTTTTTTGGGTTTTTTCTTATCATCTTCATCTAGCATTTTTTCCCTTCTTGAAGGCTCCTCTGGTTTCTTTTTCTGAGCATTCATTATTTCACGATAATATTTCCTGCCCCGATACAAATGATAGAGGTTTTTTATATCGCGTATAGAAATATAGCCCCAAAAGGCAAATGGAATAATAAACAGAAATATACCAATATAATTCCATACAAAAATAGTCACAAAATAAGTGCTGATAAAATAAATCGAGGTAAAGAGGCTTATGAGAAAAAGTACGATCCTACGTTTTACATTTTTCTCATAACTGTCGTTCTCCAATGCTTTATAACACATACAACAAATTACAGGAATATGAACACCGAACTTTTCCTCATAATAATACGACATAAGAACGCTCCACGGTCGATCGATTTTATTCCCACATAGAACACATCGCATCCCGTGCTTCTTATGCAACCGGTCATGCTCAATCTTATCAATTTCTTCCCTGGGGAAAAAGCAATCATCATTTTTATAATGTGAGCATCTCTTGCAATTGAGCATACCTTCAAATTCATGGTGAAATCTGTGCTTAATATCCATTTCCACAATTTTATCATAGTCATCTAAACATTTACAATAGGGTATTCCATCATCATCAATCTTCCATTCGGGTTGCAATACCCCATTTTCGTCATATTTACAATTAGATGTGGTATCCTTAGTTTCGGATTGATTTTCAATGTGTATATCATCGGTATGTACCATTTTGATCTGCCCAATTTTAATTATTCATGTGGAACTATGTCCTACTATAATAAAAAAAAGCATAAATAAATAATTATCACTTTTAGAAATAACATTTCTTGAGAATTTATCAGAATCCATTTAATGATATACTAAAAAAGGATTCTCATAAAAATAAATTTCGCAATGAATGTATTTATTTCTAAAGGGTTGTTGAAAGATGCCAAATCACAGCAAAAAACGATATTTTTTTTTATCCTAAACGCAGAATTTATAGTATTGGATATTTTTTATTATATAGTTTAATTCAAAAAACAAAGTAAGGACAGAGTCTCATGGCCGAAAGCACAAGCTCAGAAGATTTAGTCTTCGTCTTAGATAATAGTTATTCCATGTTCCGAAGCGCGTTTGGCGACCAAAACAGAATTTTAAAGGGTCTTTTTGCAGTCGAAAGAATCATTAATAAAAAAATTGAGATTGATAAAAAGGACAGATATGATTTAGTTTTATTTGGAGATAAGACGCAATCCCTCAATAAAATGGTCTTCACATCCGAGGAGATCATGAAATACGCGAAAAACAACTTAGAACTTCAAAAAAATAGCTTCTTGGCCTCCGGACTCTCAAAGGCCGTCCAATCTATCATAAATCAGAAACGATTCATTGGCCAAAAAGTGTGCAGAGTAATGTTAATTAGCGATGGACTGATTCAAACCCGCATCGGAAATCCCATTGAAATGGCAAAAGTGGCAAAAGAGCTTGGGATTATCATTGATGTATTAAGATTTGGACCTGCCAGAATTCCAGGAAATATTATGAGGAAGATATCAGACATCACTGGCGGTAAATACTACTATGCATCCTCCAACGATGATCTTTTAGATGCTGTTGAGGATTTGGCCGAAAAAAAGAAGATTCAACACACCACCATCTTTGATAAGGATAAGGAGGATAGCGTGGTAGTACAAGAAATGATGTATGAAATCGCCGCGGATCCATTGATGGTAGAGAATCTAACCGAAGAACAAAAGGAAAAAGCAATTTATGGATTGAAAAAAGAAAATGGTGATGAAGAGGAGCCTTCGGAAGAAGAAAATGGCCTCAAAAAATTAACATGTACTATTTGTTATTCAAATAAAGATATGAACACCAAGACTAGCTTTTTTGGAACCGGGCGATTTTGCCCCAATTGTATGGCCACCTTCCATTTGGGATGTGCGATCGAATGGTCAAAGAACCAACAACAGAAAAAAGTAGTCAATCCTAAATTGAGAACTTTTCGGTGCCCTCACTGTTTTTATCTAATGAAAGTCCCAAATACCGAGATAGAACAAAATGCGGTGAATGATCTGATGGGGAAGAAGCCAAAATTGGTCCGAAAGCCCTCAAAGAATATTGCGGGCCACTCCTTGATTTGTGCCAATCCCGAATGTGCGGCAATAATTAATGAGGAGGAAGAGGCAGAGATTTATCAATGTAATGCTTGTAATTCCGTATATCACGTAGGATGCGGCGAACAAACCTTTAAAAATAATAAACGCTGTGCGTATTGCAACAAACGTATTGATCTCGAATCTTAAAAAAATTAATACTAAGCATTTTTTTTATGTTCTGATGGATTTTTAGTATTTTATGCTAAAACGGATTAATTCTATTTAACCCTTTATTGAATGGGGGAACCATTAGGTACGCTTTCTTCGGGCCTTAAGAGCGCAGCGTTTTTTCCAGCTTCCGCGGCCAATAGCATTCCTTGGGACTTGATCCCGAACATTTCACGCGGCTCAAGATTGGTCAAGACAACGATTTGGGTTCCCATAAGATCTCGGGGAGAATAGTCTTTTGCCAAACCCGCAACCAATGTAATCGGTTTATTATCGCCCACATCAACCAAAAGCTTCAGTAATTTATTAGCCTCGGGAATAGGTTCGGCATCGAGAACCGTGCCAACTTTGATTTTCAACTTTTGAAAATCATCAAATTTTACTTGGGATTTAACTGGTTCTCCTTTTTGTTTCTTCTTTTTCTTTTTGTCCCCGAATTCCTCATCGTAGGTATGGCCGTGAATTTTTGCGAGTTTCTTCTTGATTTCCTTAATTTCTAGTTTTTTAAAGAGCGGAACAGGTTTCTCAATTTCACTTCCAGCCTCCACCTTAAATTCAGAGGAACTATCCCAAAGGGCATCATCCGGGTCATCACCTGAATTAATCATCTTAAACATCTTTTCCGAAACATTTGGAATAAACGGTTGCAATAAGATGCCCAGAGTCCGGATAAGCTGAACGCAATAATAAAAGGTATAGCCCGCTTTTTCTTTATCATCCTTAATAATTTTCCATGGAGCTTTTTGATTGATATATTTATTCCCCTCCCTTGCAATATTTACGATTTCTTCGAGGGCACCTTTAAGCTTAAATTTCTCCAACAGCTCTTCCACCCCATTTTTGGCTTGTTTAATTATATCGGCGATCTTTTTATCTTGGGCATCCATATCCTCGGGGGATGGCCCCTTTGGGACCTTTCCATCATATTTTCTATAGGTAAAGGTTAGGGTTCGATGCACAAAGTTTCCGATAATATCGTTTAATTCCAGAATATCTTTCTCGAACTGGGACCACATAAACTGGGAATCTTGCTTTTCTGGTCGGTTCCGAATAAGATTATACCGCCAATATTCCACAGGTGCCAGTTCCAGCGCCTCATCGATCCAAATTCCGATCTTCCGTGATTTGGAGAATTTATCGTTTTCATAGTTTAGAAATTCCGTGGAACTCACATTATAAGGCATCACGAACTGTTCATCTTCCGGTAGCCCATCGTTATACGCCGCTATGAGGCCAGGGAAGATTATGAGATGGAATATAATATTGTCCTTCCCGATGAAGTACACCGGTTTTGACTCTGGATCATTCCAGAAATAGGGAAACTTTTTGGGTTTCTCCACCATATCATGTGCCCATTCCTTGACTGCGGAGATATAGCCCAAGACCGCCTCGAACCACACATAGACGGTTTTTTCCTCTGCTCCTTCGAAGGGTGCAGGTATTCCCCATTCTAAGTCACGGGTAATGGCTCTGCTCGGCAATCCTTCAGACAAATAGTTCATAGACATCTTTCTGGCATTATCAGGTAAGTAATCATTATTTTCCACAAATCTACGTATTTCATCCTCCGTTTTGGAGAAATCCATATACCAATGGGTGGTTTTTTTCAGTTCAGGTTTGGTTCCACATATTTTACATCTTGGTTTAATTAACTCCGTTGGCTCCAATAATTTTCCGCACCCGTCGCATTGATCTCCGCGGGCATGTTCTGAACCGCAGTATGGACATTCTCCTTGCAAGAACCGGTCAGGTAAAAAGAGATGATCCTTTTCGCAGAAATACCCTTCCGTTTCCTCGGTAAACACATATCCGTGGTCTGCAATAGTCTTGTAAAAGTTCTGGGTAAATTCAATATGGGTGGGATTGTGTGTATGGGTGTAATTATCATAAGAGATTAACCATTTCTCAAAGAGATCTTTAATTTTAGCATGATTTTGTTTGGTAAGTTCTTCTGGCGAAATATCTTGATTTATTGCGCTTACGGCTACGGGAGTACCGTGTTCATCGCTCCCCGAAACAAATACAACTTCATCACCCTTAGATCTTACATACCGGGCAAATACATCACTTGAGAGTACACTTCCAATAAGGTTCCCCAAATGAGGGGTGGCATTAACATATGGCCATGCGGATGTTACAATCCACTTTCGGCGCTTTTCTGAATTTTTTGAATCTGTAATTTTTAAACACCTTTTTCTGAATATTCTTTACGTTTTTTTATATGGCTTTGATTAAGAATTTTTTGGTTCTCTCCCCCTTTGTTCTTAGTCTTGGCGAGAAACCCGACGAAAGAGGAATAGAGTTTCCCTTATTCCCTCCTTCACCTATTTTTTTATTTTTTCCGCTTGATTATTCGATCTTTCCATTTTTGATTTTTTCTTTTTCATCCCAATAGCTAAATTGTGCATCTAAATCGGCAATAAATTCATTTATATTTCCTTGATCTATGACAACCTCATCTTTTTCTACCTTAAAGCCGTATTAAACCGCCCAATCTAGTATCTTTTCATCGAACTGTGGTTGAGATAAGTTGAGATAAGAACAAAGTTTCTCCACGCTTATGCGGGAATATGCGGCTAAAATCTTTTTTAATTTCTCAATTTGTTTTCTTTTTTCTTCACGGAATCTTTTAAGCCTCTGCCCCTCAAGCTCATCCCCTAAGTAAACATTATGGAGCAAACTCCCCGGTTTGGTTGAGCCTGTCCAATCCGAGTAGTCTTTATTTTTGGAGGGTTCTTCTTTCTTTTTTTTTCTTCGTTCCTCTCATATGAAATCTATTCCATTTTTTTCCTCATAAAGCTCGCGTTTTTTCAAAATCTTTTATCAATGTTTTGCAAAATGAGATCCACGGTTGTTGATAGGTAATCAACTGGCCTCAGACTATTTGACCGCCACAATTGATGCATTTTTTGAGCTCTGAATACATATCCTCCAAGCATTTAATGTGATAGTGGGCATTACATGCCGAACAACGGTAGATAGAATCATTTTCGGAGCTTTTATTGTTTTCAATAAATTTTTGGAGACAATAAGAGCAAAATTTCCCAGATTTAACCAACTCCTCTGAGGACACTTTTATCAATTTGACCAAGGGAGATTTCTCCGATTTTCTTATTTTCAATCCTTGGATCAGCGTTTTATCGATCTTTAACAGATTATAACAGTGAGGACAACGAAAGATTCGATCAAAATCCTCCGATTTTAATGCCCAGTTCGCCGCGCAATCTAAGTGCATTGGGATTCCGCAACGGGGACAGAACCGCCCTATCTTGGCGAATGGAAAGCCACTGAGGGGAGAGTCCATTTGGAAGCAGATCCTACATTGAAATTTGGAATCTTCTTTGATTTGATGATTCTTCTTGAAATATTTCTCAACCTCCTCCAAGTCGGAGATTTCCTCTTGGCTGGGCCTCCGAAGAGGGGAAGCAATATCTAACAAATGGCTCAGATTTCCTTTCTTTCTTTCTTCAGGAGAAAGTATTTCAAACACATCTTCCTCAATAATTTTTTTGGACGCAAACCCTTCCATTCCCTTGTAAAATGCTCTTTTTTTAAAAAACCGACCAAACTCACCCTTAGTTGGTTCAATAATGGAGGAAAGAACCTGTTCCCTCTTGATATTGCGATCTTTATCTGCAATTAATGCCACATCCAAAAAGATGTCGAGGCCTTTGGCTTTTTCCACAATCTCAGAAAGATCCATAAAATTCTCCGATCCATCTTTTCTTTTAGGAGATTTTCCCAAAAGGAAATCGATATTATCGCATACCAATAACACCCGGTTAATTTGGCCACTTATATTTCGTATTTTATCCCCTAAATGGAGAAGGGCACATTCAAAGAGGATTAATGCCTCTTGATGACCAAATGAAGATTGATAGGTATCGCAAAAATTCCTGGGCTTTAGTGTAGAGATAATATTTTTTGAATCCGAATCCTCAATAATTTCAATCAAGGAATCATCCGAGGAAGAGGAATTATGCAGATCCGAAGGAGAAATATTCGCGGATTTGGTCTTTTTATGAGAAGCAGGAACTTTTTTTATGGCCATGAGATACATGGCATCATGGGGATCAATCTCCCGCTTCTTTTTCATAAATTTTTTAATTCCCTTATATGCGATTTTAAATTTTCTTCTTGAAAAATTAACCAAAATGACCGTATTTTCTACTAAATAATCCGCCAAATCTTTATCCTTCCTCATTCTAATATTAGAAATAATAAGTTTAAAAATTGATGGAACATAAATCAAGAGAAAAGAAAGAGTATTTAAAAGCCCAAAAAAAGAAAACGAACAGGAAAAAACCCAATAGAATAGAATTGAATGAAATAAAATGGCATGGAAAAAGAAATCTTAGCCCTCTTCTTCCATCTCTTCCTCGTCCAATTCGGAAGGAGAAGGCATTGATATCTT
>CAZEPC010000130.1:0-11361 GCA_964513765.1 uncultured archaeon | reverse complement strand
ATAGTGTAGAGAATCTCCTCATGGTTGATTAAAACCTCGGGATCCGAACAGCGGAAGCTATCATCGATGATTCTGTAGAGGAAAAGTTCGGAGCCATTATTTAAATACACCTTCACATACCAATGGAACGGGGTTTCGCATGCGTATGCATTGAAGCCCAAATGAATAAGAAAAGAGACCATTGCACAGCTTTGGGCTTGACAATCACCTCTCCCCGAATTTATCGCTTCGGTAGGGGTGGCCAGCCTTTTAATTACACCGTATTGATTCTGGATCATCGTCCATTCAATTTTCCATAGAAAATACTCCTCTATAAGCCGGATTTGTTCTGCTTGGGCTTTTGCCTCATATTGGCCAATTGAAATGCTTTTATTTGTGTTAAGCCAGTCCCATAATCCATCCTCTGTTGAAGTTTTATTTAGTCGAGAAACTGCATGGGCTTGGGGAGTAATGATTTTATCTTGATGAATGTGGCGATCAAATTGCTGAAACCACATCAAGGGGTTAGAAACCAAGATTAAAAAGCAGATAAATAAAGAAAAGGAAATCTTATTAAGCCGCTCCCACAAATGCTGTTTTCTGATTGAACTAAGTCCGAGAATAAGCGCAATACTCAAAATTCCCGAGATAAAAGCAAAGTAAATATTTATAATAAACAGCATAAACAACAAAAGAGGGAATCCAATAAAGAAAAACCTCTTCTTCCATTTTTGATCGGGATTAACACTATTTTGTGTTCGTTTGGCAGATTTTAGATTCATTAAGTTTCACATTGTGAAAAATAACATCACTTCATAAAAAAAGCTTGATGAAAAAATCAGCAATCACTCATTGGAAATTGTTAAAAAGGCGGTTTTTCTTTAAAAAAATACGAAATTCTTATTGATTGGGGAAAAATAGTTGGGGGAGGCTGGTTGGATCCAAACCACCACAAAGCAAAAGAAAAAACCGAGGAGGAAGGAGATGAAAAAGTTTGTTCGAAATCGCGGGGACAAGATCTATTTATACGATATAGAACTAGAACTTCCCCATAAAGGAATAAAAAGCTTGGCGGAGATTGAGGACTTGGAATACCGCACAGATCTCACCACATTGCGGTTAGAGGGAAACCACATATCTACAATCGTCGGGTTAGAAAACTTAAATGATCTGCAATATTTGAGCCTATACGGAAATAAAATAAGAGAAATTACTGGGTTGGAAAATCTTCGAAACTTAAAGTGGTTATCCCTTAGAGGAAATAAGATCGAAAATATTCAAGGATTGGAACAGCTCAGAAATCTCAGATGGCTCTCTTTGAGAGAAAATCAAATTAAAGAGATCAAAGGGCTGGATCGCCTCGAAAATCTTCAAGAATTAAGACTGGACAGAAATCAAATCGGTGAAATAAAAGGGCTGGATAATCTGGTAAAACTTAAGGAATTATATCTCAGCGAAAATCAAATAAGCAAAATCCAGGGGTTGGAACACCTAAAAAGTCTTGAAGAACTTTATCTGAGCGGCAATGAAATAAAAGAAATCACGGGCTTAGACAATTTGATCAATCTCCGTGAATTATGGCTCAATGAAAATCAGATCAGAAAAATAAAGGGACTCAGCACTTTAACGAGCTTGGAGGAGCTGTGGCTGGGAGGAAATGAGATAACCGAGATCAAAGGACTCAGAAAACTTACGGCCCTCCAAACCTTGGATCTCAGCGGAAACAAAATAAGCGAAATTAAAGGCCTAGAATCCCTTAGTCGGATTCAGAGACTTTTCTTGAAGCAGAATCAAATCCCAAAAATCCAAGGACTAAATCTCGGAAAACCCCAAGAGATTATTAAGTATTCAAAAAAAATCAGAAAGTGGAATCCCAACCAAGTGATAAATAAAATCCGTAGAAATAGGGGTATTTCTAATTTCGATAAATACAATCATAAATTGGGAGAATATATTCCCTATATCTTGGATAAGACCAAACAGATCAAAAATAAAAGTAAAAGAGAGTTCTTGAAATTTATTGAAGAAAAATTCAAGGTGAGATTAAGGGATTCAGAGTACAGTATAATGCTTTAGCACAATTAAGAGGGTATGGATGTTTTTTTATATTTTGTGTCGTTATATTTGGTAATGGAAAAAGAGACCCAAGATAAACCCGAATCCGAAAATAAAAATGATATAAATTCAAAGAAAGAGGAAATTATATCAAAGGTTAGAGAAATTGACAAATGGGAGGAAATAGGGGCACATCGACCATTAGGTCAATTATGGTACACAGTAGGATACTCATTAATCGCCATTGTCTTATCCGTGGTATTTTTAGTCGGGTTCATCAGCTGGATCTTTCCGTTTCCGGAAATTCGCGGGTATTTCAAAATAGCAGACCAGTTTTTTCTGTTAGTTTTTCAAGTGTTTGATATGGGAACCGCATACTCAATTGATCGATTCATCGGGGAGTGGCGGGTAAAAGATGAAAAGAAGATGATAAAATACGTCCAATTCTTTTTCTGGTACCAGATGATTACAGGACTCATTCAAATAGTTATTATTAGTGTGGCGGTATTAAAATGGTTGGAGACCTCGAATCTGGTGTATTTATCATGGATATTTCTTCTTATTCTTATAAAACAATATCCCGCCATCACTACCTCATTGAAGAACACATTGGGCGGATTACAGCGCTACGATAAACATACCATATTAGAGTTTCTAACCGGTTCGGTTACGAAAGATTTAATTGCGGTCGGATTTATTGTTTTAGGTCGCATTTGGGGAGAAAATAACCCAAAATATGGTGCCATGTTTGGAGCTACAATCGGCTTGGCGGTGGGAGGCTATTTAATTGAATTTATTGGGATCGCCCTGGGAGCCAAATATTTCAACGAGGCAATGGCCCCCTTTGGATATTCATTTAAGGACGCCTTCCGGGTAGATTTTGATAAAGAAATTGTCAAAGAATGTCTCATCTTCGGGGCACAAGTTTCCATAATCCCCTCCATTAATACTCTAACAACTACAGCAATGCTCTTGATGTATGTGAATCAACTGCCCCAATACACATCCTATGTGTTTATAGCAGAGGTCGCAGGGATGATTAGCGGAGTGATAGGTGCAGGAGGTGCTTTTCGGCTCACACCCTCGATAGCGGAATCCTATCCCAACGGAAAAGAGAATTTAGCCCTCTTTTACATCCAAACCAATATAAAATGGGCAGGATTCTTCATGATGTTAATGTTAGGGTTGATAGGAGGTTATATGCCGATGGTTTTATCCAAGTTGACCAACATTCCCGACTTACAACAATACGCATTGGCCGTTGATTTCCTTCCGTTCTTTCTCTTTCAAAGTCTCTTTACGTTTTTCATCAATCTTCCTAATCAAATTCTGTTGGGAACAATGCGGGTGACATTCTATACATTTGTACGGTTATTGGAAGAGGCAATGCAAGTTCTGTTTGTGTGGCTATATTTGTATGTATTTCGCCTTCAAGATAAGGGAGCGTGGGGTATTGGAATTATTTTCGGACTAGAGCATTTCTTTCCCCGTTTGATAAAAATGCTTGTATGCTATTGGTATATCAATCGCAAGGTTTTCAAAATAAAGATACACTGGATGCAATGCTTTATAATCCCTCTAATTTCCGTGCTCCCTACATTTTTACTTGCCAAGATCTGGGAATTATGGATAATCGATTTTTTGATCAACATTCTGGGTTTGTATGTGTCTATGGGTATCACATTGGTGGTGGGAATGATCATATCACCACTACTGATTTATCTCCCGCTCATGGCATATTTAGGTGGGTGGGATGAGAAGCAGATGGAATTATTTAAAAAATCAGTGGAATTATCTGGTCCCTCCAAATTCTTTGTGAAGCCTTTCTATAAAATGACAAAATATTGGGTAGATAAAAGTAAATTCCATAACAAATTTAAAATTCCTTGGAAAAAGGCAGATAAAGAGATTTTAGAACTTCATCTGATGAAATTGAACCAAGATTTTGTGGTTCCCGAGGAAAAAGACCAAAATATGGAACTGGTAGGATGGTTTAAAAAGAAGTTCAAGAATAATTGAGATTTAATTTCGTTCGTCGAACGAAAAAGATTGCCCATATTCTTGGTGAAAATTTGGAAAAGTATAATGTTGATTATGTTTTGCCCCTTACGAATTATTTGGAATAGGAATGCCCACATGGGGCTCATTGTGGAAAAATGATCGATCGAATGCAAGAGCCCTTTGTAGAGAAAAAAGCAAAGTTTCTCGAAGGTTTGAAAACTAAAGGAATTTTTCACATCAATCCCGATAAGGCACTTGAGTTTAGCAGCAAAATCAATGCAAAAAATTTATCTTAGAAAATACAGAACAAAAAAAACTACATTATTTCGGCCCGATCATCTGACACGGAGGGCATATTTACCAGGGACATCAATATTAAGTCGCTTAGCCAGTTGGGATTTTTCAGGATCCAGTACAATAATGATCCCCGAATAGTCATCTGAGAGAGTATGGGTCTTGCATTTGGGACAATAATCCTTATGGGTAATTAAATGACAGTTTCTGCATGCTTTTTCTTTTTTTGCCACAATTTTTCACCTTTTATTTTTTTAAAGTACAAAAGATTATTCTTCTTCTTCTTCATCCTCGGTTTTTTCGTCCTCAAGCTCGTCCTCAATCCATTCAACCTTACCCAAATAGGGCTGTCTCATAGTGAGCCCAAGCTTACCCGCCCTTCCGGAACCGATAGATACCGCGATAATCCTCGCCCTCACAATTTCTTCGACCCGGAGAGTCCTCCCGGTTTCTTTTCCTGTGAATTCTTCGGCCATATTATCGTAGTCAAAGTAATCATCTGCGAATTGGGACACGTGGCACAGCCCATCTACCGGCCCCATGCGGATGAAAGCCCCGAATTCAACCGTTTCTACAATCAATCCCTCAACCACCTCTTGAAGTTCCGGCACATAGCTTAACACCGTGAATTTCACGGGATGAAAGGTAACGGGTTGATTATGTAAAATTCTACCCGATCCAATTTCAATAATATCGGCGACAACAATAACGAATCCGAGATTCTCAATGATCCTACCATTAAATTCCTCCGAGAGTATTTCAAACGCCGCATCTTCGAGATCTTGGTCAAATAATGTGGGAGGGATTCTAACGGTATGTTCTAAAGTTAATAGTTTATACAAGGTCTTTTGCTCCTAAATAAGTTGTTAGAGAAAAATCTACGTAGAGAGTAATGTTTATGGTAATACATTTAAAAAAATAAAATTTTCGGTTTTTTTGTGAAATGATCTTTTTCTCAATTCACAGATCAAAATTCCCGATGAATTAGAAAATGGGGAAAAAACAATTGAAAAAAAATTGAGTATTTCTAAAGGTTTAAATCGGTCTATAATCAAGATAGGGTTAATTTGGTATAGATATACATTCAATAAATTGTAAAATTAGAGGATTAACTAAAATGATTCTTAATGTTCTAGCTCTAAGTCTTTTTCGATTTTTCGGATTTTTTGCTCGTAATTTCGGATTATCTTTTTATAATCGCGTTGTTCTTTATAATCTTCCAAATCTCTGGTTAGGACCTTCATATCTTGTAGAATCTTCATGATCCGATCTCTTTCTAACATCATTTCTTCCTTTGACAAATTTTCCTCCATTGAAAAAGCACATCCAAATTTCTTTATTTATTCTTATATAAGGGGAAATAATGGATCCTTATAATCATAAAGGATTTAAAAACAACTCTCAAAAAAAATCACATTTTAAAGGAGAAAAAATAGTATTTTCCGTGCTATTTTTCTCAAAAAAGAAGATTTCACGGTCATATTCACCAAAGCAATTTTATATTCGAATTCCCCGAAATGGTGGGAAATTCTAGCGGGAATATTATTTTTTAAATCAGGTGCCCAAATATTCCCATTTACCTCAAGAGGTTTACCTAAAGATTGAGCAACTTTAAAATTATTATAGGTAAATCGATATTCCAATATTGGAGCAGACTCCATTTTGGGTGCATAGTCCATTTTGGGTGCAGAAACCAGCCAATCGGAATTTGATCTTATCTTAATGGGATTTCTTTTTGAATATTCATCTTGTTCCTTTATTGTATCATTTTTCCATCCAACCTCCAAGAGGATGTTAATTGTAGTAATAGAACCGGAAAACTCCCAAGCCTCCACCTCCAATGTATTTTCCCCCTCTTGAAGATATTCTTTTACATCAAAAATCTGGACCGAATTATCAAAAATGACCGGAGAGAGAAAGAATCTAGAAATACACTCGCCAACGTGTTGCCCGTTAATTTTGACCCTAAGATAGGTATGTGCAATAGTTTGTAATTTAGCATACTGTATTCCAAGCATATCTGAAGATTTAGGTGGAATTCTAAATGTTTTCTTAAACATAAAGGGAAATGCGAGATCAAATTCGTTAGCCACATCCTTCCAGCCCCGAAAATCCGGATGCACTATCCATTCAGATTGAAGATATTGATTATGATAATGTATTTTGGTAACGGTCCTTGGAGGAGGGTTCTTTTTGCTCTTTGTCTCATCCATGCGAGAATGCTCATCTATATGAGAATGTTCCATCAAAGAGATCAAATCTTGATATATCCGATCAACACTCTCTTTTTTTCTCTGAACTCTTTCCAAGCCTTCCTTTTTGGCTGCATGGAGCCAGAGCTTCTCATATTGTTGCCATAATAAATTGTTCCGTTTTTTCAATTCCACCATGGATTTTCGATATTTTACCGGTATTTTATTCGTATCTTTCCATACCGAATACATTTTATGGGAAAGTAACGCTTTTTGGGCGTTATAACGGACAATATTTACACAATATTTCAGATAATCAACGATATCATTATTACGAACTATGGTTCTTTCTGAACGAAGCAACATCTCTTCTGCAATATCCACTTGAGCAATATCATTTCTGGCCGCTTTCCGGGGATAAACGGGTTCGTGAGGGGGCAGGGGGTGTTCCCACAGTCGATCAAAGAAAGGAGTGCTCCAAGGGCCCCCTCTATTAATGAAGTTCAACTCCAGAAGGGTATCCCACATTAAATGACCGTTGAACATGCCCAAAAAATCAGAAAAGAAGGCACGAGAAAAGTGATCTTCGTTAAAATCAGCGGGGTTCCAAGCGAAATAGGACCCGATCCCAAATCCAAGAAGATCAAGGGTCCGAAGATTTTCGTTGCAAAAATCTCCCCAACTAGAGTTTAAAAATCCATGCGCACCATGTTTAGCAGCATAAGTGGCCAGCTTTTTTATGTTTCCCAAAGCATGTTCAATATTCGGAAAAGGTCGGGACCAATTGGTGATACTCGGACTGGCGATAACAAAAAATCCCCGCTTGACTAAATACTTCAACCGACGGTAAAAAGGTTTCTTATTGTAATCCCAATAAATAACTTTTAGTCCCTCATCGCCCTTCGGAAAGTCACCAATTCGATCTTTACCCCATTTCACCAACGAGTCATGATATATAAGCATTTCTTTTCCGTAACGCTCATGAAGCAGATCATATAGCCATAAAATATGATTTTTGAAGACTTCGGCCTTTCCTCCTTGGTCTTTTATCCAGTTTTTAGATTTAAACTTCCCAAAATCATACGATTCATCCAAGCACACATTCACAAACGGTGTATCAAATTTTTCACAGATTTCCCCGTATAACTTTTCCAAGACATCGTAGGTTTCTGTTTTAGAGAGATCTAAGCAGTTTGCCCCTGGAAATTCAGCCACATTGCGAAATTCTTGGTGGTACAAGAAGTTTTCAAGATGCCCCAATCCCTGAAATCCGGGAATAACTTCCATAAAATATCTTTTGGCATATCGGCAGATCTCCGAGATCTCTTCGGTTGTGAAAGCCCCTCGTGCCTTACCGATCTCGGGATAGTCATTAAAACCCATCACATCTTCCAAGTTATATCCGACTACATTATTTTTATAACGGGAAAGAAACCGGATATGCCTTTTAATCGACTTGAGATTCCCAACTTGACCATGACATTGCTGATCCGTGATCCCGCGCAACGAGAACACGGGATAATCAAATATAAATTGGGATTGGACAACCCAATGTCCTTGGTTTTCTTCCATGATTTGCGAGAGAGTGGTCAAGCCATAATACAAGGCGGTATCGGTAGTCCCCATAATAAAAATTTCGTTAGAATTAATTGTTAAGATGTAAGTTTGGTCATCCACACCTTTCGGGATGATTTCTTTGTTCCAAAGAGACCGTAATTCTTTAAAACTTTCAACCTCCTGGGATCCCAAAGAGTCATCAAATTCTCCAATAAATTTACTAAAAGATTGTAAATAGGAGGTTTCATCATTCTTATTTTTTTTTTTACTGTTATTATTATTATTAATATTATTATTATGAGGAGTAATATGAGGGAGAATAGAATGTCTTATAGAAGCGTGTTTTTCTTTAAATTTTTTATATTCAAAAGAAATTTTTAGATCAAAATTATATTGATATTGAATAGTGTGGTTGATTTGATACACCAACCTCTCGGTGATCTTTTTTCTTTGTTTTTGATTCGCCCCATCATCTTTGGGGACTTCAAGAAGAATCTCCAGTTTATCAGCTAGCTTGAAAAACGATCTATCAGTATATCGGATTTGCGGATGGGGCAAGAGAGGACAATTAAAATTTATTTCCGCAAAATCATCTGGGAGCTCTTTATAGCCTTTGATTTGTATCCTAAAGGGAAACTGCATTAATTTCAATAGGAAAATGATTTTAAAGAATCTTATCAAAAGTAAGGATTCAAAACATTTCACCAACCCAAAGAAAGCTTATTTAAAATTGTTCGTTATAATAATTGATTAGAATTTTATGGAAACCGGTACAGACATCTTAGACTTTAGCGTTCAGCTGGCCTATGGAGCCTATTTAATCACCGACTGGTTCCGAAACAAGGAACTTAATAAATTTGAAAAGACCGATGGGACACCCGTGACTCTTGCAGATTTGAGTTCCCAAATCTACATCCTCTCCCAAATCAAGCACCATTATCCCGAACATAGTATCATTGGGGAGGAAGATGCGGCCGCGATTACCAAGGAAAATGAAAAAATCATTAAGAAATGCTTTTCCGCCCTAAAGGAAGAGCTCTATTTTACATTGACCGAGGATATCCGGGAGCTTATAAAATATAAGGGCCCCAAAGAAGAAACATCCTATACATGGACGGTAGATCCGATTGATGGGACCAAAGGCTATGTCAGAGGTTTGGCATATGCAGTAGGAATCTGTCTGTTGAAGAATTTGACCCCCTATATCACCGCAATTGCGGTCCCTAAGTACAAAGACCGACCCGTGGCCATATTTTCCGCACAAAAAGAGAAAGGGGCTCAGATGGAATATCGCCAAAAGAATCAGGTTGAACAAAAACCTCAAGTAGAAAAAACACAAATTCATGTGAGCGAAACCGAAACATTCGAAGAGGCGTACCTCACCCGTTCTCTTCATCATTCTGTGGGGTGGGAGGAAGATTTTATGGACTTCACAAATATTACCGATGAGAAACAGATGGACGGGATGGGAAAAGCTTGTATGGTGGCGGAGGGAGAGGCAGACATTTATTTTCGCCCCTATCCCACCAAGGATCAGCATATTTGGGATGTTGCACCGGTGGATCTTATTGTCCGTGAGGCGGGGGGAACAGTCTGTGACTTTAAGGGAAATGATATCCAATACCAAGGAGAACATGCCCAAATGCAGACATACGGATACTTTGCCACGAATAAAGCACTTGCAAATAAGGTCCTTGATGCTCTCGACAAACAAGAGATAAAAAACATCCGAAAAAAATTCAGAGAATGAAAGTAATTATCCAATAAGCACCAATTCCAAAAGAGATTACCTTGAATGTGTTTTCCACGATAGATTTTACCAGATAAAGGGTATAAGGGCTTTTCTGTTCATTTTTTTGTATTCTTCTCCAAATTCTTCTAAATACCATTTATGGGTGGTTATCGCCCTGGGAGCAAGGTTCGCAAAGGTCCAAATGAAAAAGACCAAACCCGCTTGGGACCATGTCAGCACTGTCCAGCCCAACCATTCCAGCATTTCTCCCAAGTAATTGGGATTGCTCACGTATTTAAACATAAATCCCCGGGGGATATAATATTCATTGTCGCTGGAGTCTTTTCGTAGATTTCTGATAATATAATCGGAGTGGAGGTTGGTATAGTATCCGAATAAAAAAATCGCCAAACCCGCAGCAAATTGGGGAGACATTAACCAATCGTTGGAATACATCCCTTCGGGAGAAAATGTAAAGATCCACCGACCTTGTATATATGTATTAGCCGCGTTGAAAATGGCACCCATGACCACAATCAAAATCGCCATATCGTGCTTTCCCCGCATTAAAAAAGGGAAAATAAATGTTCTCTGAATATAATGGGTGAGCCATATCAGAAGAAAAACCGCACCGGTAAGATTTTGGTGATGATCTCCGATAAAATAATAAATTAAAAATAACATCGTTGGAATTTCCATTAGGAACCAGCCCAGCGTATTATTCACCTTGCCGAACCTCGTCCATTTCTTTGAGATAGTTTTACCATAGCCCGCCGGAATCTTGAAAAGGACGATGAATATAATTACGGCTAAGATGAACATGGCCATTTGCATACGTTCAAATGTTTCTTGTTCAGAGAGTATATTTGATATATTCACTCGACTCATGTGATATTTCGTGAATAATGGCAAAAAGAATTATGATCTTATAATAAGGATAAAAAGGATAATAAATAGTTAGGAAAAAAGTTGATTTATTTATAAGGAAACCACACTAATTGACCATTAATTTTACCAAATTAACGGAATAAGTCCTTTACGGTTGAGTTTTTTATATTTATCGCCGAATTTATCAATGTACCATTCATGGGTGGTTTGGGCACGGGGTGCAAGATTGGCGAAGGTCCAAAGAAAGAACACAAACCCCGCGGTAGACCATGTCATGATTGTCCAACCTAGCCATTCCATAATCTCACCCAAGTAGTTGGGAGCACTCACATACTTAAACATTCCACCTTTAGGGATGTAATAGTTCTTATCCGATTCATCTTTTCGTAAATTTCGCAAAATTTTATCGGAGGACCGGTTAATATAGTAGCCCGTGATGAATATGCCAATCCCGAGAAGAAATTGTGGTGTGAAAGCCCAAGAATTGGAATATTTCATATTACCGGCAAGCGAATAGAGCCATTTTCCCTGAATATACACGTTAATTGAATTGAAAATGGCACCCATCAGTACAATTACGATGGGCATCCTATTTTTTCCCTTAAGCAAGAAGGGAAAGATGAGAGTCCTCTGGATATAATGACTGAGCCATACGAATAAAAA
>CAZEPC010000129.1:0-11410 GCA_964513765.1 uncultured archaeon | reverse complement strand
GCTAAAACTATTGAAGTGATTACTAATAAAAGGGAAACAAACCATAATTGTCTCATATTGGAAATAAAGCTTATCTCATTTCTTCTTAGTAGGATCAAACCAAAGAGAATTGCGAAATCCAAAAAGAGAAAGTACAAAAAATAACGGGCCTGATGGAGTATCTTAATCTTCATTATATATACTTGAACTAAATCCTGATTATTATTATTATTATTACTATCACTTTTTTCATTATTTATTTTCCAATAGCCATTCCAAATCAAAATGTACATGGCGGATATTAGTTCTTCGGTTGGTATAGGTAAGATGGAAGGTACCATCCGTGGTTTGGATGATAGAAGGATATGCAAACCGTCCATTTTCAACATCTTTTTCGATTTCTTTTATAATGGGCCAAGTTTTTCCTTTATCTGGGGAATAGCCGCAGTGTAAGATCTTTCTGGACTTCATCGTTCCCCCTTCTTTAGGATTGTTATTCCAGACCAAAATCAATTCCTCCTTTTCGGTAAGGACCATATCTAATGCCGAATTCGGGTTATAAAGCCCAGTCTCTTTTGGTTTGGTCCAAGTCTCCCCTTTATCCTTACTTTTTGATTTGAGGATTTTATCTTGATTTGTCCTCAGGTAGGCCAATATATCCCCGTTTTTAAGCTCGACAATGGTGGGTTGGTGGCATTTTCCTTTTTCGGGTTCAATTTTTTCTGAAAAATGATAGGTTTTTCCATCATCCGTGTAAAGCATTTGTGAAGTAGAACTGAAGATTTTCTCCTTGCCCGTAGGAATAATAAGCCTCTCACCCATAATAATGGGTTTATTCCTAACCGTATATCCCTTATTCTCCTTTCCAATAATGGTTTCTGGTGTGGTCCATGTTCGTCCAAAATCGTTTGAAAGTTTTTTATTCAATATAACCTTTGTCCAAGGAAAAAACCAGCCCTTGATCACATTATAATAAAGATGAAGCTGTCCTTGATAATAGATAATAACTCCATTTCCATCGGCTCTTCCTTTCGTTTTATGAATAAGTCTGGGTCTTTTCCATTCGTTTTCCCCATCCTTTAGATCCAACCAACTTGCCTTCAATCCGACCGATTTGTGGGCTTCTCTCTTCCCTGCATACCACACTGCCATTAACTCACCATTTGGTAACTCTTGGATTACCGAACAATGGCATCGAGGGTGCGTTTCGTCTTTCTCAAATATATTCTTTCTTGTGAATAGCATTCATTTTTCCTCCTGATATTGCTTTTTTATTTATAATAGAAAATTTTCATCATATTTTGTTGTATGTTAATGAGGTTCAAAATTTTCGACCACTTCGGATACCATCTTTAATCTTGAACCATCTCCCATGCATAGTTCATCGCTTATACCCAGAATTAGATTAGGGCTTAAAAGCTCCAAAATTTCTTCCGTTTTCTTCCTAAGCTTTTCCTCTTCGAATTTGTCCATGAAAAGGGTGGCCGGAAGTATATCGATAAATATTTTCCCAGAATCATATATGGCATCATACATCTCCTTTACTGTTACATCTCCTTGTGGTGGTGGGGTTAGTGCTTCAATTCCGTCATGAGGGAGTTCAGGAATAAGGGGAAGTAAATCCTTAAATGAACCATCGATATGAATAAAAGTATATTTTCCCTCCCGGTCCAATAATTTACACCGGGAATGATAATATTCCATCAAATATTTTTCAAAATAATGGGGCGGTACCAAGTTTTGGTCTATATTCTCTCCAAAATTTACCCATTTAAGGGGAGATTTACAAATTACATTTTCATATTGTTTTAAATCCCATTGTTCTAAAAATTGGAAAAGATCTTCCATTTCTCGCTCATATCTTCTCAAAAAGATAATGGTTTTTTCAAAACCCATGAATTCTAAAACGCAGCGCATGTAAGGACTCCTAAAGTAATAACTTGTGGGAAGCCCATAATCGGGATACATAACCTCTTTTGCAAGTTCATAGCCTACCTGATTAAATTCATACTCCTCCTGGGAAACAATATATTTTATAACTTCTAAATCCTCTATCTTTTTTACCAAATGATCATGTGTATACCCGTTCCGTGAAGTCTGGGAAACTGTCCCTTCTGGAGTAATAATTTCACGATAAATACTTCCATCATCTAATGTCTTAGTTCTACGCCTAATTTCCGCATCCTTTTTGTTCCTTTTATTGAAAAGCGGAAGTTTTAGTGTTTCCCCACAATATCTAATAGAAGCATTCAGATCATCGTAAATCTCAAGAGATTCCATTCCTATATACCGTTTAGGCATATATTGTTTATATTCGTCGAAATTCTCCTCTGTGGCATGCCTAGCATAATGATCGAACCAATAAGCAAAACGTGGTTGCCATACTATCTTATCCAGCGATTTATGCTCAAATGTTCGAATGATTCTCTCTGCAAAATTCATTACTCAAACTAGATCAACAGCTGTGAAAAACTTTTATATTTTATTTCTTGGTTTTTTAAGAACAATCATGATTGAAACCATTATTAATACTCCTCCTATGGCTAATCTCCAAGAAAAAGGCTCACGATCAATCCAAATCCCGAATAAAGTGGCAAATATGGGTTCTGTAGAAAAGATTATACCCGTTTTGTCGGAGGAGATAAATTTTTGTCCCCAATTATGGAATAAAAAGGGTAAGGTGGTCCCTAAAATCCCCAAGTAGATGAAAAGCCATCCTTCTGTTTTAGAAATGGGTAATTGAAAGATGTTCTCTTGGAAAAATATAGAAAAAAGAAAGCTGAATAACACAATAGCAATTAATTGGAGGATCACAAAAAGGATTGGATCTATTTCGTCATTTCCGAGCTTTTTACTTTCCACTATCTCTTTAATTCTTTTTTCTTTCACAAACCTTTCCGTGAAGATGAGTTGAAATGCGAAAAGTACTGCAGATCCGGCGATATAGAGATCTCCGACCGCAAAAATAGAGGAATTTTCCGAATTTGCCAGATTTTTGGGGTCTAACATTAATAAGCCCAAACCCGAAGCCGAAAGGATCACCGCAATAATGATTTTTTTCTGAATCTTTCTTCCGAAAAATATCCATAAGAATATTGGAATTAGGACAATATAAAGGCTGGTTATAAAACCTGCTTTCCCGGAAGTTGTGGTCAAGAGGCCGTATGTTTGAAGTGCAATTGCGAAAAAGTTCGTACCGCCCGTTAGAAACCCTGCTTGGATTATTCTCATATTGGCATGCTTTAGTTTTCTAAATGCGGGAATAAACCCTATTAATGCAATACAATGTCTAATACATGTTAAAGAGAATATGGGAATTCCCCTGGTCAAATGTTTGGTGACAATGAATGTAGTTCCCCACAACAGAGGAACCAGGAATAAAGCCAGATACACCTCTTTACCTACCTTTGATTGGGTTTTTTGTGGTTTTTCCATTACACATTCAAATCTTCTTTTTGCCAAAAAAATTGGTATTTTCCAAAAAATTGACCTCGTCCAATTGCATATCAATTGATAAAGTTCAAAAATTATCTTTTTTTATCTTTTTCTATGAAACTAGGGCTTGTAATAAATCGTGTAAATCCAGAAGAAAAGGCAATTATCAAGGCTTGCCGAAAGCACGGGGTTGATGTCCATCAATTTAACGATCAAAGAATTCAATTATCTCTCAATGCTGAAAAGGACATTCAACCCGAGGTTGATATGTTTTTACAGAGGTCTTTGAGCTTTAGCCGGGGATTATACACGACCGCAGCCATTGAAAATAAAGGATATAAGATTATCAATTCCTTTGATTGTTTACACAAAACGGGCAATAAATTACTCACCACATTACTTTTAACCAAAAATAATTTACCGACACCCGAAACCCATATTGCGTTTAAAGCAAAAACGGCAATCAAGCTTGCAAAAGAAAAAATGGATTTTCCCTTTATTACCAAACCTATTATTGGTTCTTGGGGGAGGTTAGTATCCAAAATAAACGATGAAGATGCTGCAAGAGCTGTTTTTGAAAGTAAAGATGTTATGGGAAGCGTATATCAAAAGATATTTTATCTGCAAAATTATATTGAACCACCTGAAAATGAAGCAACCGATATTAGGGTTTTTTATTTGGGTGGAAAGTGTATTGCTGCGATGGGAAGATATAATCCTAAAAACGATTTTCGCAGCAATATTGCCATTGGCGGGAAAGCACAGCCATATGAAATTACTGATGAAATGGAACAAATGTGTCAAAAAATAGCGGAAATCTTTAATGGAGAGATTCTCGGAATTGACCTTATGAAAACAGATGATGGCTATGTATGCATCGAAGTTAACGGTACTCCGGGATTTGCGGGAATAACACGGGCCACAAACATAAATATTGGAGAGAAAATTGCTCTCTATCTTAAAGAAAATTATGCGTAGGAAGCAAAAGTAATATTATTTCTATGTTCAATTTTTTTAGATTAAGAAAATACAATATTGGAGTATTCAACGAAAATGAAAATAGTTATTAAAGTTGGCGGGGCGTTATTTGCTCAAGGAATTGAACCCTTAGTGGAAGATTTAAAAGATGTATCAAAAAATAATCAAGTAGTAATTGTTCATGGTGGAGGCCCCCAAATTACCGATGTGGGTGAAAAAATGGGGCGAGAAGCTAAGCATTATAAGACCCCGAAAGGAATGAAAACCAGATATACCGATAGTGGTCAAATTGAAAACATCAAAATGGCCATTGGTGGTCAAGTCAATAAGAATATCGTGGAGATGCTGAGAAAAGTCGGTGTGAATGCTTTCGGATTTACGGGTTTAGACGGGGCGGTGGTGACCGCTAAACGGAAGAAAAAGATCATGGTCATCAATGAACGAGGACGAAGGCAAATCCTTAGAGGTGAATATTCGGGGAAACCACAAGAAGTAGATTCAAAGATATTAAATTTTCTCCTTGAGAATGATTATGTTCCAATAATTGGAAGTATGTGTGTCAGTAAAGAAGGAGATGCTCTGAATGTGGATGGGGACAGAGTAGCTGTTGCGGTCGCCGATGCAATCCATGCCGATAAATTCGTAAGTTTAACAGATGTCGAAGGTATTTTTAAGAATATGGAAAGTAAAGAAATTATTTCAGCATTAACCTTAGTGGAGGCGGAAAGTCTCTTAAAAGGAGATACGGTGAAGGGCGGTATGAAAAAAAAGGTATATGCCGCAGTTCAAGCCTTAAAAGGTAATGTAAAAGAATTCGTTATTTACTCGGGCCAAGCAGAACATCCATTAACCGATATTTTAAGAGAAAGTAAAGGTACTCGCATAAAAAAGGAATAAAAGTAAGAAAGAAAGCAAAAAAGAGAGAGAGTATAATTTGGCTACACCTAATCCGACCGAATTTTTACGGGATCTATTGAAAATTTCCTCTGTATCGGGTAATGAACAAGAAATTAGTTCCTATTTGAAAAGTTATCTTAAGGAACATGATTTTAGACTATTACCCTCTAATATTGGAAATGTAGTAGGTATAAAAGGTCAAGGAAAACCCATCATTCTTATTTCCAGCCATATGGATACCGTACCGACCGATAATCCTTATAAGGAAGAGGAAAATAGGATATATGCCACGGGTGCCACCGATTGCAAACCTTCTTTGGCTTCTATGTTTTATTCTGTGGTGAATCATGATTGGAATGCCGAAAATGGGACCGTTGTTATTGCGGGTGTTGTTGAAGAAGAAGTTTCAACCAGGGGGGTTGAGGAACTTTTCTCCGTACTCTCAGAACATAAAATAAACCCCGATTATGCGATTTTTGGGGAACCTACTATCATTAATAGGATTTGTATCGGATACCGGGGAAGGGTGGCATTGAAGGTATTGGTAGAAACTGAGCCTGGCCATTCTTCCAGCAGTTGGGGTTATGATAATGCCATTGAGGTCGTGAATGCCCTATATTCTTTAATAAATAATTATTCGGAGAGTTACAATCAAACTGTGAAAAAAGATGGCCATTTTTATGAAATAACCTCCACCATGACTACAATTCATGCAGGTGAAGTATTGAATAGCCTTCCCAATAGTGCTTCTGCCAATATTGATGTAAGAATTCCTCCCTCCGTTGAAAGGGAAGACATCCAACAAGAGATTCATGATCTTTTACTTAGTCGGAAAAAACTGAACCTCGCTATGAGAACCCTCTATAATCGAAAAATAATCTCCCAGAAAACGAAAATATCGGTGGAATTTGGTGCATGCTATAACGGTGTCGAAGTTCCAAATAATTCTCCTGTGGTAAGTTCATTACGATGGGCTGCGTATAAGGTGTTAGGAAAAAAGATCAAACTTTTAAAAAAGACGGGATCCACCTTCATGAATATTATTCAAGATCATTACAACCATCATGAAGATAATGAATTTGCGTGTATTGTATATGGTCCTGGAAATCCTCGATTAGAACACACAAATAACGAATATATTGAAATAGATGAATACCTAAAAAGTATCGAAATCTATAAAAAATTCTTTGGAAAGTTTTTTTCAATTATGAAGAGAATTCAAGCCAGAAGAAAGAAATCTAATTAGAGAAAAACCATGGTACAGCCTTTCAGATGAATTCTTTCACCCTTTATAATCCAAAGGGATAAATCATTAATATCCCATTTTCTTAATTTTATTAGATAATTAAGATGTCTCGTGTAAAAAGGGAATATTTTTATCCCGAATCTGTGGCGATATTTGGGCCTTCGGAAAAGCGTGGCTATTATTGGATCCACTCTCTGGTGAATAATGGGTTTGATGGGGCAATATATCCAATCCATCCTAGAAAAAGTTCTGGGGCGGGATTTCATTTTTACCAAAGTGTTTTTGATGTAGAAGAAGAAATTGATTATGCGATTATTGCGGTTCCGGCTAGGATTGTACCTAAGGTAATGGAAGATTGTGGAAGGAAAGGAATTCCATTTGTGAGTATTTTCTCTTCGGGCTTTTCTGAGATTGGAGAAGAAGGGAAATCTCTGGAAGATAAAATTAAAAAAATTGGGGAAAAATATAACATTGCCATAAATGGGCCCAATTGTATGGGCATTTATTGCTCAAAATCGGGTCTTGCCTTTCGAACCGATACCAATCAAGGTGGAGTGGGGAGAATATCGTTTGTAAGTCAATCGGGAGGTATATGTATCAATGTAATTCTACGGGGACATAAGCAGGAAATCAAGTATAGCAAAGTCATAAGCACGGGAAATAGCATCGAT
The DNA here is from genome assembly GCA_964513765.1 of uncultured archaeon. GTDB lineage: Archaea > Asgardarchaeota > Lokiarchaeia > Sigyniarchaeales > Promethearchaeaceae > CAZEPC01. The sequence continues at coordinate 4,204 of CAZEPC010000129.1, read as the reverse complement.
TTAACACCTGCAGATTACATACAATTCCTTGCCGATGACAGAGAGAGTAAAATTATTGGGGTTTATTTGGAAAATTTAGGGAGAAACAAAAATGAGGGGAGAGCCCTTTTTCAAGCATTGCGTTATGCTAACTCGAAAAAACCAGTAATTGTGTGGAGGGGTGGGAGAACATCCATGGGCGCCAAAGCTGCCTCCTCCCATACAGGTGCGATTGCATCAAACAACACGATCTGGAAAGGGATCGTAAAGCAAACTGGCATAATTATGGTGCGGACTTTCGAAGAACTTATGGGAACTTTAATGGCATTCCAATCAATTAGACCACGAACTTATCCTAAGGGTCCTAATGTGGGGTTGGTAAGCGTTTCGGGCGGAGAAGGCGTGACAAATTCCGATCTATTGGCAGATGCGGGACTAAAAATTCCGAAATTAACCGATAAAACCGTTGATTCTATCATGTCTGATAGTATGATTCAATCGGTGGGGGTTTCTGCGGAAAATCCTATTGATTTGGGGAATTCCTATTTTGCACTCTCGGTTGTTGATAAGGTAATTCATAAACTGACGGAAGATGATAATATACACTCAGTTATTATTGAGGTTTCGAATCATTACGTCTATAATGTAGGTGTGTTAGCCTATAAAAATTATCCTAAAATGTTCATGGAACAAATCCTCAAAACATTCAAATCAATAAAAAGAAAAATCAAAGATAAACCACTTGTACTGACTATGCCTCTCATCGCTTATGAAAGTGAGAGAATGCTTGACAGAGATTTCTTCATTGAAAAGAATATACCGGTATATGATACTGTAGAGGATGCTGGCAAGGCAATTGCAAATCTTCATAAATATAACCAATTTCTGAATACTTTAGAAAAGCGAAAATAAATTACTCTTAAATACAAGGATTGATTAATTTGGTTAGATATTTCCAAGATTTGGAATAAAAGCTATACAAAAATGAAGTTGAGTGAGGATGGGTAGAAGGTATTGTAAATTTTTTTCTGAATGTAAGAAAAAGGCAGTCTATAAAATACCCTACACAAATCTATATTTATGTAAAGAACATTTTATCGAAAATCTTGAAAAACGGGTTAGAAGATTCATCGAAAAAAAACATCTTATTCATCCTTGGCATCCTAAATATTCCAGATATCGGGAAAAAATTTTAATTGCACTTAGCGGGGGAAAGGATTCCCAGGTTCTTCTTCATGTAATGAAACACTTATACCCTGATGAGATCATTGAAGGAATTTACATTGAGCTCGGAATTAGCCATGGGGATTATTCTTTGGATTCTGAGAAAATCGCCAGAGCCACGTGCAAAAAATTGGATATTCCCTTTCATGTGGCAGATTTAAAAGAGGAATACGGCTTTTCTATAGATGATATTTATGAACTGAAAAATATTTTTCATGAAAATAATTGGTCCTTGGGTTCGGGCCACTTTCGAGGCCAATGTTCCTATTGCGGAACCTTTAAAAGATATTTAATTAATAAATACGCGGCCGAACATGATTTTACATGTGTTGCCACTGGACATAATCTTACGGATGAAACCACATCATTGATTAACAATTTCTTTAATCAAAATATGTTATTTCTTTCCAGAATGGACTATAAGAGCGATGCTGACATAGAAAAATTGGTTCCTAGGATTAAACCACTTTATTATATTACAGAAGAGGAAATAACCGTATATGCTTATTTCGCAAATGTTAATCATCTTCCCACGGAATGTGTATATGCTAAACAAGCCAATAATCTTAAATTAAAGGATGTACTTTCGGAGATTGAATCATATCGGAAGGGTACCATGATAAGCTTAATGAAACGGTATCAAAAAGTCCTCAAACCCATTGTCGAGGATTATATGGAAAATCAATCATATCAATCGGAGAATAAGCACAATAAATGCAACCAATGTGGATTTCCTACCTTTGCGAATCGATGTAATTTCTGTAAAACTGTAAATTTTCTTCAAGATAGATTTCGACAAGCCGAAAACCGTTTAGATATAAACATTTTTAATGAGAATGCAAAAAATCTTTAGATGCTTTGTAAAATCCTTGTTTTTTCAAAAATCTTTAAAATTTTCAAAGCTTTTAGATTCTTGAATAATTCCCAAAAGTAGATCCGTTATTTTAAATTGCTAAAATTAAAACAATTTATATTTTTGGGTTTTTATCGTCTAATTTAACAAGGGCCCATGGCTCAGTTGGTAGAGTGCCTGATTCGCACTCAGGAGGTCGGGGATTCAACTTCCCCTGGGTCCACTTTAATCTTAAATTTAAAGATAAAGAAAAAATGGTTTTTTCCTAACTCATTTTCTAATTCTAATTGAGTACAATACAAAGAAAGATACCTAATTTATTTAAGAAGAATGTGAGTTTATTGCTGAGAAAGTGGGGGATTAAAAAGAGACCGGGCTACGATAGCGGACCAAACAATGGTCCGTAAAAGAAAGATATCCCCAGAGGGAATATGAAATCAAGGAGAATTCGTGATTCTCCATCCAAAAAGACAAAATAAATAATCGTAGTCCCGGCCATGGTTGTGTAAATATTTCCAATCAATAGCTTCGTATGGATGTAATCCCATGTAAGTTCTCACCTCAAAACCCCCAGTTCGAGTCTTAGTGTAAGAGATCAGAACCTTTGAGTTTTTTTTTGGAAATTATAAGAATATATACTAAATTCAACTTAAAAAATCTAAGGAAAAAAAATCACAAATCAAAAACTAAAAAAAAATTTCTGGGCTATAAGCAAATATTGAAAAATTTTATTAAATTATCATAAATCATAAGAGCAAAAAACACACTGAGTTGAAAAATGTGAGTCAGAAATTACCAAAAAGATATAATTTTAAAGAAATTGAAAAAAAATACATTAAAAAATGGCGAGAAGAAGGAATCTACGATTTTGAACTGAAAGATTCCGATTCTCACGACGATATATTCTCAATTGATACTCCCCCTCCATTCACCAGCGGAGATCTCCATATGGGACATATTCTTAATCATGCATGGATCGATTTTATGGCACGGTTTAGGAGAAGGCAGGGAAAAAATGTGTATTTTCCCCAAGGTTTTGATTGCCATGGCCTCCCTACCGAGCTGAAGGTTCAAGCCAAACTTGAGGAGGAAGGAAAAGATACCAAGGACCGGGAATTATTCGTAAAAACATGCCATGAATGGACGGAAAAATATATTGCAAATATGAAAAAGCAATTTGATCGACTTGGGTATTCATCTGATTGGGATTGCACATATAAAACAATGGATGATGATTATGTTCGATTAGTACAAACATCACTTTTAGAGTTTTACAAGAAAGGATGGTTATATAGAGCAAAACACCCTGTACATTGGTGCACCAAATGTGAAACATCTTTGGCCAAACAAGAAGTAGGATATGAAGAATTAGAGGGAAAGATCTGGGAAATTAAATTGCCCTTACATGAGAGGGAAGATGAATACGTAACTATTGCCACAACCCGCCCAGAAATGATGGAAGCGTGTATTGCGGTGTTGGTTCATCCTTCCGATTTTAGGTACAGCCATCTTTCGGCAGCCAAAGTGGATATTCCTTTCACAGGTCGAACCGTGCCCATTTTTATGGATCATGCAGTGGATCCCAATTTTGGTAATGGAGTAGTGTACTGCTGTACATATGGTGATGAAACAGACTTGATGTGGAAATTGAAATATGATCTCCCAGAATACCAAGTTATCGGTCCTGATGGATTGATGACCGAGGAATCAAAATACGAAGGACTGACAGTTAATGACGCCCAAAGAAAGATTGTGGAAGATTTAGATGAAATGGGATTGATTGAGAGTGAAAAACCCTTCGAACATAGAGTTATTGTCCATTCTGAGCGGTCATCTTGCCAACAACCCATCGAATATCTTTCTGTTCCCCAATGGTTTATTAAAGTAAAAGAATTTACCGATGAAATCAAGGAAGATGGTCTATCACTGGATTGGCATCCAGATCTCAGCCAAATTTTAGTTGATTGGTGCGATTCACTCACATGGGATTGGGTTATATCCCGTCAGCGCGTATGGGGGACACCTATTCCATTTTGGTATTGCGAAAATATGGAATGTGATTATGTCATTGCACCAGATGTCGATGAACTTCCCTTAGATCCTCCTCAAATGGAACCACCGAAAGAAAAATGTCCAAAATGTGGGGGG
>CAZEPC010000128.1:0-11466 GCA_964513765.1 uncultured archaeon | reverse complement strand
AACATATGAATTTAATAAACTAATACACAGAAATAATGTGTACCTAATAATAATTCAAAAAGACAAAACTGATATCTATGCAGAATGTATTACCAATTATTGACAAATTAAGAAGTTCTATCGAAGGTTGGAGCTCTAACTCAATATATTATATATGTTTGTTTGTGGTAATTCCCATAATTATTTTCATTTCCATCACCGCAGTTATTTTGGTTTTCAGAAGAATAAACAAATTAGAAAAAGATCAAGATTCTTCACATATGCGTGAGATGAATGCTTATATTATTCGGGGTGCGAAATTATTTCTAAAAGACGAAGGAAAGATGTTGGCGGTTATTACTCTCGTTCTATTTGTTCCCGTAGGTTTAAATGGTACTGAATTTTTGGATAATGCAGTACTTAGTTTTATGTTAACCAGTCTCATCTTTTTCATCGGATCGGGGAGTTCATATGTAGCCAGCTATATCGGTATGCTGGCGGCCACCAAAGCAAATATTTTGGTTGTAGAAAGTTCTAAAAAAGACCCAGAAGAGGGCTTTAAAATAGCCTATTATGGCGGAATGATCACGGGTATTCTCAATATCACCATGTTTGTGATCGGTATCTGGCTTATATTCATTTTAACCGGTGCCAATATTTATATGATGGTAAGTTTTGATTTTGGAGCAAGTGTTTCTGCTTTATTGGCCCAAGTTGGTGGCGGCATTTATACTAAATCCGCAGACATGGGTGCCGATTTAGCCGGTAAGTATGAAATGGGTATTTCCGAGGATAATCCCAATAATCCCGCAATTATTGCAGATTTAGTGGGTGATAATGTGGGAGATTGTGCGGGAAGAGGTGCCGATTTGTTTGAAAGTGCATCCTCAGATTCCATCGGTGGAATGTTGTTGGGGTTGACTTTGTTCTTATATAGTGGGGATCCTATATTTGTGATTACTAACCTCACATTAGTTTCGCTTGGTACATTATCACTATATTTCTCATTATTATTCTTAAAAATTAATTTCGAAAAGCCATCTGCCAGTATTTGGCGCGTTTTTATTGCCACCACATTATTTAATGTCGGTATGCTCTATATCGCCAACAGGTTATTCTTCGGAGAGCTTGGAAATTATCTATTTATTTCCAGCCTTATTGGTTTGGTGTCTATGTTTTTGGTCATCATTTTAACTACGTATTACACAAGCATTGATTATAAACCAACGAAGAGAATTGCAGAAGCCTCCTCACACAGTCCCTCCTTAAACGTAATTTCAGGACTTGCGAATGGATTTTCGTCTGTATTCCTACCAGTAATTATATTCTCATTGACGGTCATCATTGCCTACAAGTTTGGTCATTCATTCGGAGAAGAATATTTCCTGTCCGAATTAGGAAGTACTGAAAGTAATATTCTCGGAGGGGATATCAACCATAAATATTTGCTTATTACCTTTGGTATTTGGGGGGTAAATATGGCTTCAATATCCAGCGATGTGATAATAAGTACCGTGTTAACCTTTGACACCTTTGGTCCAATAATGGATAATGCCGCAGGAATCACTGAACTCTGTCCAAATGAAGCTCCTGATGGTTTAAGAGAAAATCTTGATAGATTAGACTCTCTTGGAAATACCACGAAAGCTGTGGCCAAGGGCTTTGCTCTTATTTGCGGTGGGCTAAGTTCAATAGTTATGTTCCTCACATTTTTACAATCTACAAGCGACTTGGCGGGAGATTTGAGCAATCCGTTTATTGGAGAATCAACCTTAACAAATATCTTTGATAATATTGTATTTCATAATCCAATTATCCTTATGGGATTCTTCATTGGCGTTGCCATCCCTGTATTCTTTTCGGGAATGCTCATTAAAGCCGTGCATAGGGGTGCCGAGAAAATGGTCAAAGAGGTAAAAAACCAATTTGAGACCATTGATAATTTATTAGAAGATGATGATGTGAAACCCGACTATGAGCGATGTATTGATATTTCCGCCAGAAGTTCCTTGAAAAATATGGCCAAACCCGTGCTGGGAACGCTCTCGGTCGTAATTGTGATTGGGATCCTCTTTGGTCCTTTGGTGGTTGGGAGTCTGCTCATAGGAAATCTCATCGGTTGTATCATATTTGGGCTCTTCATGAGTGTGGGCGGTGGTGCCATGGACAATGCAAAGAAGGGAATTGAAGACGGAATGCATGGTGGAAAGGGAACTGTTGCCCACAGCGCCTCAATCATAGGCGATACTGTAGGAGACCCCTTGAAGGATTGTACTGGCCCCAGTATGAATATTATCATCACCACGATTAACACACTGGCAATCACATTCCTACCGCTATTCATCCAAACCGGATACCTTTGGAAATATGTATTATTCTGAATAACTCTTAGGTATATCCAGAGCGCGAATGGATATATAGATACATCACTTGATTTATCTTTTTTCTCTTAACATAAGTTTTTATGTTATATAATTATTTTACACTTATCATAATGACAGAATATTCATTATACCGCAAATTTCCCGGGCTAAAAGAACTGCCGCGGGTCGATTTAGTTGAATCTCCAACCCCAGTTGAAAGGTTACCCAAAAGCGAGGAAAAATTGGGAATGCAACAGATTTGGATTAAGAGAGATGATCTAACCAATTCGTTATACGGAGGAAATAAACCCCGTAAGTACGAATTTATGATGGCCGATGCCCTTGAGAAGGGAAAAAAGGATATTCTAACAATTGGGGGCATCGGATCGAATCATGCGTTAGCAAATACAATATATTGTAAAGAGCTCGGTTTAAACTCCCATATCTTCCTTATTGACCAACCGCTTTTACCTATGGTTCGGAAAAATATGCTATGCGATTACTATTTTGGGGGTCATATGCATTATTGCAAATCGGAATTGGGGGTGGCTTGTAAGATTATTAAACATTTTATATTTAATTGGAAATCCTATTTAATTATGCCTGGTGCCTCGGTGCCCTTGGGTACCATAGGGTTTGTTAATGCCGCCTTTGAATTGGCCAAACAAGTGAAACATGGAGAGATTCCCGAACCAGATCATTTATTTGTAGCGGTGGGATCGGGTGGTACGTGTGCCGGTTTAACTTTAGGTTTGGAGCTTGCTGGTTTGAACACAAAAGTACATGGTGTCAGAGTTGCGATGCATTTCGTTACCAGTGAGAGGGCAGTACTGAGATTGGCTAAAAAAACACTTAAACTCATGCGAAAAACCGATCCTTCAATCCCAAAGATATCCAAATCCAAACTTTCGGAGAGGTTGAGGATTTATCATCGATTCTACGGAGGGGAGTATGGAAGGATTACCGAAGAGGGATTAGAAGCAGTTGAATTTATAAAAGACGATGAAATTGAATTGGAAACCACCTACACCGGAAAGGCATTTTCAGGTTTACTCTCTCATTGTCGGGAATGTCAAGGAAATGAGAAAGAGAAAATCATATTATTCTGGAATACATACAATTCTCGGAATTTAAGTGAAATCTGTAAAAAGGTGGATTATCATGATTTACCTGAGGTTTTCCACAAATTCTTTGATGGGACCATCTCTTTGGATAAAAAAGCTGTAGTGGCCACCGAGCAAAACAATAAATAAGAAAAGAAAAAATCCAATAATATCTTTTAGTTAAAAACAAACAAATGGTTCATTATGTCCCTAAATTCTTCATTCTCCATTTTATGTTCGTGATCATGGTCAAATAAATATTGTATATATAATATCTTTGTTCCCCCCCGCAGTTCAATCCGAGATATAACTTTTGGATTGGTTGTTTCTTCTAAATGGACATGGAGCATCCAATCATGATATTCAGCGTGAATTAGGTACCTATAATCTTGGGCACTTTCACATTGGATTTTCCATATTGTCTGATCATCTTCCGAAAACCGATCTAAAGACACGACATTCAATTTTTGTTTTAAAATTGGTTCCATAATTTTCGTAACTAAAATCATCTATAAAAACATAATGGAATGCATCGAAGAACCCCAATCTCTGCAATTTAAAGATCAAAAAAAGAAACAAGATTTTATTCTATTCTTTTAAACAAACCAAAATCCAAATCTGCCCATGGATTATCAATATCCTCCATTTCTTTCAGCTTTTCATCGCTGATTCGTTCATAATCATTTAAATCCTTGGCTGCCCAAATGAGCTTATTAAAACGCTGGTGATGATTGTGGAATCTTTTATTTGCGTATGAGGTGGCTTGTTTTGTATGTAGTAAAAACGGCCAATCACTGCCCTCCATGAGCAATAGTTCCCTTCCCGTCTGTCTCAAGATCCTAATTTCCCAATCGCTCAAATCCTTTCCGTTGTTAAATATATTGGCCAATACATCCTCGAAATCCTTCGTGCTGGAATTGATATAAGGCCAAACCCATGCATGTTTTTCGTCTTCCCACACGCTGAAATCACTGTTTTCCCCCCAACTGCTTCTTTGCATCCGAATGGTTGAAAAGGAGTCACCATATTGGCCAATATATTCCGAAAGACTCACACAATCAAATTCGTCCTTATATTTTTTCAATAAGAGATTGTAGGTATCCTCAATCCAATCAATTCCTTCAAACCACCAATGACCGAACAACTCACAATCGTATTGGGAATTAATAATGGGCAAAGCTGAACTAAAATCATATTTCTCGTGGGCATCTTGGAGTGTCTTTCGCATTAAATCCACGAAATGCTGGGCATGATCTTGGGACCGTGCTTGGGCTTTCATAGGCACATATATCTTTTTCTCATCTCCCCCCTCACTTACTCTCCAGTAATGTAGGCCTGATTCCGAATCCTTTTTATGAAATTCCCTATAATAGGGATCTCCTGGATATCCATACTCGGGAGACCAGACTTGTTTGCCGGTTTTTTGATTTCTTCCAAAGACATAGACCCCAGACTCTAATTTGTATCCCCTGAAAACTGAGGGTGGCTCTCCCGCATTCTTTTGTTCCACAAAAGATGCATTTTCTATGCCCACATTTTCCACAAAGAAATATTGGATTCCCGCCTCTGCCAACCATTCATCTATTGCTTTTCTCTCTCTGTTATGAAAATCTGACCATTCACGGGGCCGATATGCACACTCTGGTAACCAAAAACCCTTAGGATCCCTCTCAAAATATTTTCTGTAGGTGTCCATTCCCAATTGCACTTGGGAATAGATACTTGAATCATATTTCATCAAAGGAAGCAATCCGTGGGTGGCGGCTGAAGTGAGAATCTCTATTACATTTTCCTCCTGAAGCCATTTTAAGGTACCCAGTATATCTTGATAAAAATGTTGATTAAATGCATACAGATTGTGGGTATAAAATTCTTTCCAGTATTGGGCAACTTGCTTCTTTTTCTCATTTGTTTGGAATCGTTCTATCTCTTTTTCTGCCCTTGAAATCCTATCCTCGGTATATTCAATATACCGATCTTTCATATAGTCGTCAGCTAATTGTTCTGCGAGGATCGGAACCACCCCCACCATAATATGTGGCTTTAAATTATTTCGTTGAAATCTACGAAAAAGTGAGAGTAAGGGGAGATACGTTTCGTTCATGGCCTCAAATAGCCATTCCTCCCCTGCGGGCCATTGTCCCGATTTTCTGCAATAAGGCATGTGAGCGTGAAGCATTAAAGATATTTTGCCAATCATTATATATACATAAAAAATATTACAATAAAGGTTTAATGGACGAGTATAAAAAAACGATAAAAAAAATAACTAGGATTGTCTAGTCCCAACCATCGCTTTCGCATTCGTTATTATTCTCTATTTCCTTTTCTGATTCAAAATCCTTGATATATTCTATTTGATTCAGATATCCCTTGTCAATCAAATCAAGTAAAGTTGCTACCACTAAATTTTTTGATATATCATCGAAATAGTCAATCAAAGCGGGCAATAATTGAGATATGTAGAAATAATCGATATCCTTAATTTTCTGATACTCCACAATGAACTTATGGATTTTTCTCTCGATTGAATTCAGTTTTTCTTCGGGATTTGAAAAACTACATGCATATTGTTGCAATAAACGGAAATTGAAAATCTCATTTATAAGATCGCCGTAATTTCTGAATGCTTCGATTTTTCCCTTGAAACTTTTGAGATCTTCGCTGTATCTTTCCTCAAACCGTCGGGAGAATTCTTTTATTTCTTCTTTGAGATAAGAGGAGGGTTCGGAGTTAAGGATTAGTATTATCCTGGAATACTGACCATCTTGGACCATCAATTTATAATCCATATAATCTATAACCATGGCCTCTTCCTTTATTTGATCCTCCGATTTCTTGAGGTCTCCCATAAAACTCATAATAGCTTGCATAAAGCCACTTATGAGCATTTCATCCACTTTCATCCCCCTTACATTCTCTTTCCATAAAGCCACCCCGCTAGTTTTGTGAATGGCCAAGAGATAATCAATTTTGAAAATATCTAAAAGCTCATGGGCTTTATCCTCTGCCCGATCCTCCAACCTCTTTTTTCTAAGGGTGTTCCGCACCTTATATCCCGCAAAAATCGCAATTAAAGACCCAACCGTGATAAATACAGGTGTCAAAGTTTCCAAGGTTTGTTGGGTTTTTGATCTGATATTTATTCTGTCCGATTCATATCTATGAGCGGCAATTTCGGAAGATCCTTCAAAATCAACTTTAATTTGGAAATTATCATAACCTTTAATCTTGATATTGATGTCGGCTTTTCCATTTTCATCCGTGAGAACAACAATTTCTTCCGATTCTACCTTATTTCCTCCCGAATAATAGTCAATAATGGCAGTTATCTGTCTTTTTTCCAAGGGTTCTTGATGATAAGTTAGGAATACCTCAAATTCTGTGGAAACACCTTCATCATATTTTGGTTTGAGAGATGTTTCTAGTTCTATACTCGGGGGCTCTTTTTCAATGATGGATATCTCATGGTTCTTGGCAACGGATTTAATATTAGTATCGTTCATTTGAATTATTAATTGGTATGTTCCCGGCCCCAACCCTTCCGACTTGATTGAGCCTTGATAAAGCCCACTATCTCCAATTATTTTGACGAAAAGTTCGGAGAGTTCATCCTCTCCCTCTATTCCCATTACTATCCGGGCGTTCAGGAGATCATTGTCCAAAAAACTATTCTTGGCAATCACCAGGAGTTCAATGGGCTCTCCTTGAAAGAATTGTAGTTCTTGGTATTCTTCTGGAATGAGAATCTCTCCTGGATATTTTATGATTTCAATGGGTGCGGAAGTCTCTTGATAAGTATTGTATTGGGGTTTTTCCAAGGTGAGATTTAAGCTATACTCATCTCCGATATTCATTTTACTACTATTCAACGTAACTCTAAATTTTCCATTTCCCTGGGGGTAATATTCCAATTCATTTTTTCCGAACTTAATTGATATTTCTGCATCATTAATGGGCCCTTCGGTATCCGTGATATTTAGCGTAAAGCTTTTGGAAGTATCATTGGGATAAAGGGTTTGGGGTATTTCATAATCCACAATGAAATTCTTGTACTCTCCGAAGGTTATATTTAATTCCGCACTAAACACATTGGTGGCATATCCGTGTTTTTGGAAGCTAAAATTTACTTGATATATTCCATCCAAGGATATGAACTCTTGGGTATAGAGCGTAAAATTATATTCACCTCTTTCACCAGAAATATAATTGTAATCTACATACCGTATTAATTCAGTCCTCCCAGAGATATTTATATATAATTGGACATCGTCGAGATCAAGCATTTCCTGGTCTATTAAATCTTGGAGGGAAAAATTATAGCCAGCTAGGGATCCGAATTCCACTTGATTGGTTTGTCTCTCCAGAACGGATTCCATGGGGGTGAAATGGGCTTGGATGGTGAGATTTCTGAATCCTACAGATGTCCCGTTATTTATTTTTAGGATTATATTCACCATGGAATTATTAATCGTGGCGGAGGTATTCTCGATTACGCTCCAAGAATTAAAGTCAATCGGAAAAGAAGATGATTGCTTCTCTTGATAAAAATCAATTTGTCCATTGGTTTTCACAACCATAACCCCCTCTCCAGAAGTTTGATCTGCATTCACGCTCACATTAATAAAATCCGTATAATTTACACTCTCTTGATATGAATACCAGGTATCTAAATCGCTGCTGTAGTATATTGGGGTGGATGTAATGGTATTAGTTTGGTTATAATGTATCGACCATACTCCGTTTCCAGCGTTTTTAATCTGAATTTGATGTGGTGACACCGAAATATTTGCATCATCGAAAAAGTTTATATCCTTTTGAGTAGAGTTATATACCCAATCTGCTGCTTTCTCGCAATAAATTCTCAGATCATTATGAAGAACTGAATTGGGAAATTGATTTATCAAAGAAGAGGAATTCCATAGAATCTTGTCCTCCTCCTCATGATATTTGTATGTATTTGTGGTCCTGGTTTGATGGTGCATGATAGTTTCAACGGTGGCATTATAAACCACGTCTCCAAACCATTTCGTTTCGATGGGGATGGAAAACTCTCCCTCTGTGGGAATGCGAAATTGATTGTCATGATATAATCCCGTTGAAGTTAGCGGACTATTAAACACCGTCATATTCATTTGGTCTGCCGTCGGTGTTTGAGAGATGGGGGAGAGTCCTATTCTAAAAAGACCGTTCTTTCCCTCACGTTCGGAATAGCCCTGTCCATAAGGTTTTTCCAACAGTAATGTTTCGTATTTGTCTGAGGATGATTCCAATCCGTAGTACATATATGCGCCATCCTGATGATCCGGAAATTCTGTTGCGTCAAATACCACAAAAAATGTATTATTCGTGGTCAAATCTTTATCCAAAAGGAGATCGGAATATTGGGCAACGTACCATTGTGCGGGTAAGGTGGCATTGGCATCCGTGAGATCAAAATTCGTATTGTCATTTCCATCGGTAAGATCGACATCCGGTATCAACATGCCCGAATTCTCCGTGCTGTTATAGATTTTTATATCAAAAATTGAATCTTTATTGGAGAACCAACTTTCTCCCCCCCAATATTGAAGAAATACGGAGGAATTTTCGATATAACAATCGTTAGGGATCGTGAAGGACATCGCAAATTTATGATCCTCGCCGTTGTCAAATTGAAACTCTATTGAACCATCAAATTCCCGCTCGAAACTAACATGTTCTTTAAATGCCTTGATATCACCTAACTGAACGTGTGTGCTACTTATATTCCAATTGTCCTCCTCGTTCGTAAAAGAATATCCGTTGTTTTTTGTGCTATTATCAACCAAATTCACTGTTCGATTGGTGGAAAGATTAATAGAAAGATCTTTCCCCGTACTTTGTTCATAAAGATTCCCTGCTGAAAGCGGTTGCTGGTCTTGAATAATGCTTTGTCGTTCCATGTTTTGATTATCATTTGTGAAATCGGACTTCTCGACTGGACCTCTCTCATTTTCCCCTTTTATCTCCCCTTTCTGAACTAAAGAGGCGGTCAAGAAGAATCCTAATAATATAAAAATATATGCTGTCCATAATCTCGATTTTTTATTCATCGTAATCACATTGATTTGGAATTAAATTGTGTTGCTTGGAATGTTAATGTATTAGAAACGCTAAAGATGTATAAAATAATATAAATTCCAAGCTTTGTTTTTGGGAAGAATTGTTCTTCATTTAAAAATAGAAGCACGTGAAAAAAAACCTTTGGGAAGTCCTTGTGAGGTATGAAAAAGAAATTTAGTATCCTACTTTCTTGGGATCTCCTTCAATGGTTATTTTGATTTCTAAGGGTTTGAGCCCACCCAATTCAACGGACCTCTGGTCGGGCTGATTGGGTCCAATGAGAGCACTATAAGATCCAGGCTTTAATATACATTCTCCTTTTTGATTGATTCTGGCGAAGTCGCGGGCATTTAAACTAAACTCCAGTTCTTTTTCTTGATCTTTATGGAGATAAACTGTTTTTATCCCCCTCAACTCGTAAACAGAGCTCTTTTCTCCCCTTTTCGGAGCCTGTATATATAATTGCAGCTTTTCCTGTCCATCGAATGTTCCCGTATTCTTAATTCCTATGGGTAGTTTCAGCAGCTTCCCATCCTTTAGCTTTTCCGTGGTTGTATTAATAGGAGTGTTCAGCTTATGTGAATAAGAAATTGTGGTGTAGGAAAGCCCGAAGCCAAAGGGATATAAAGGTTCCTTTTTCAGGTATTTATAGGTTCTTCCCTTACTCATATCATAGTCTCTTAAAGGTGGGAGGTCTTCGACAGAGTGGGGTACGGTGATTGGCATCTTTCCGCTGGGCGAATATTTTCCGAATAAAATGTCTACTATGGCATTTCCTGCCTCTTGTCCGCCGTACCAAGTTTCAAGTATGGCATCCACCTCATCGTGAATATCTGAAACTGAGATAGGGCTTCCATTTATAAGTAATAAGATTATTGGTGTGTTCGGATTATGTTTTCTGATGAACTTCACCAACTTTTTTTGAATGGTGGGTAACTGAATCGATTTCCTATCATCTCCTCCAGTCCGTTTTTGTTCTCCCTCAATTTCGTTGGAAATCCCCAATGCCATGACAATCAGATCCGAATTTTCGGCGATGGCTTGGGCTTCTTGGAATTGTCCCTCATTATGTTTAACCAAGGGACATCCTCTCGAATATTCTACTTCTATTCCCTTCTCATGCCCATAATTTTTCAAACCTTCGAATGGGGTTATCGTGTATGAGGGTGTTCCGTTATAATTTCCCCATAATGGTTCTTTATCATCCGCATTTGGACCGATGACCGCAATATTATTTATCGCAACGGTTTGCTGATCTTTTGAACTTTCTTGATTTAAAGGAAGTAGGTTATTCTTATTTTTCAGAAGAACGGTTACCTCTTTGGCGGTTTGGAGTGCCAAGCGTCGATGTTCATCGGAATCTACTACATCATGTGAAATCTTTGAAAAAGGTACCTTTTCTGGTGGGTCGAACATGCCCAGCTTCATACGGGCCAAAAAGAGTCGGAACAAAGCCTTATCGATTTCCTCCTCGGTGATCATTCCGCGCTTGACCGCACCCTTCAAAAACCGGTAGGTCAATCCGCAGTTCAAGTCACACCCGTTCTTTACTCCAACCGCGGCCGATTCAAAACGATTTTTAGTTACTTTGTGATTGGCGTGAAAATCCCGAATGGCTCCGCAATCGGAAACTACAAATCCTTCAAACCCGAATTCTTCCCGCAGTATTTGTTGCAAATAAGTGGGGCTCGCGCAACAAAGTTCTCCGTTGGTTCTGTTATATGCGCCCATGATGGAATAGGCATCACCCTTCTCCACGCATTCTTTAAATGCATAAAGGTAGGTTTCTCTTAGATCTTTTTTAGTGGCAATCGCATTAAATGAATGACGATCCCCTTCCGGCCCGCTATGGACAACATAGTGTTTTGGGGTGGCCACCAATTTCAAATATTTTTCATCATCCCCTTGCAACCCTTTTACGAATTGAATGCCCATTT
>CAZEPC010000127.1:0-11502 GCA_964513765.1 uncultured archaeon | reverse complement strand
GGAGTTTTTACTTTTGATTGTTTGTTATGGAAAAACCGCTTTATGTCGTAATAAATTCCGTCCTCCTCGTTCCAATAGAATTTGTTAAGCATTTTGGCATATTCATCGTAAAAAGGCTTGTATCTTTTTCTTATTTCAGGTTTGTCAAGAAAATCCGCAATTTTCATGATGTAATACGCACTTAAGGCTTGTTGGGCCAATAGATCGAGCCATAAGATCCAGCTATATCTTCCCCTTCCTCGGGGAGTGTTATCCATCCCACTTGAAACGCCTGACCATTTAAAACCGTATTTTTTCTTACTGGCAAATAAAGGAACTCCCGCGTATTTGTACATCTTCATTTTTCGGGCATTTTCAATAAGGGAAAAATGTTTTTGTAAGTATTGGTTTTCTGAGAGTACCCATTTAAGTCGTTCTTTATCTCCCGTTAATTTGAAGTATTCCCATTCTATCCAGGCAAAAAGAGGTGGATTATCGGGATGGTGAACCTTAAAGGGTGCGTTCTTTTTCCGGTCGTGCATGATATAATAAAAATTATTCAGAGATTCAATCCCCGGATATTGATCGGGTGCATACCGGCAGAATAAAGCCATAAAACATGTATCCCAGATCCAAATGGTTTGAGGTTTCATGGCTTCATCAATGTAATGTTTTTGGGGTGAGTCTTCTCGGTATAATACATGATCATAGGCCAATTCCCAAGCTTTATAATAAAGATCAATGTATTTTGGTTCCTTGTCGAAAATTGGTTTTGGTAGAGCCTTCTTATCCAAAGGTTTGTCAATTTGATAAGGCTCATAGTTATCGTCAAACAAAGGCATATATAAAGAAGTAAAAAACCACAAAATAAAAACTAGTGTAAACTAGGAAATAAGAAACTATAAGAATATACAAATTATTGCAAAATCGGCATAATCATAAATAACTAAAAAGATATTCAATGTCCCTTGAAATCAATAGAGAGGAAAAAAGTGAATTTTGTGTAATGTTCTAAAAAAACGCCAAAATATAATAAATAATCCGGTTATATTCTTTCGCGTCTTTTTTGTCGCAAGTTTTTGCTTCTACATTTCCGGCATTTCTTTGCCTTGTACGGATTTCGGACCCCGCATTCTCTACAAATCTTTACATAAAGATTATAATGGTCCGCAACCCTTCTTAAATATGGATCAGTTACTGGAATTTTTGAGCACCTATTTTTTTTAATTAATTAAGAAGGAAAATGAACTAAAAATATTAAATTTTTGGGATGGAAAAAAAATGAAGCCAACATTTAGAACAAAAAATAGGAAAAAATTTCGTCTATATGGGAAAAAACCCCATAATTTAATAATTGTTCATGGAGGTCCGGGTTCATGTGGGGAGATGAAGCCAGTTGCTGAAAACATTATTGATTTTGTGCAAGAAAAAGAGATTTCTGCTGGTGTTATGGAACCTTTCTTGGTTCAAAGTACAATTTCTGGGCAAATTGAAGAGATTAAGAAGAGAATTGAGCAATTTTCCTTTCCTCCTTGTATATTAATTGGTTTTTCATGGGGAGCGTGGATGGTTTTTCTTTTTGCTGCAAAATATCCCGATCTTGTTAAAAAAGTCATTCTTATTGGGGCTGGTCCCTTTGAATCAAAATATACAAGTACCATCTCCGATACGAGAATATCTCGTTTATCTGCTAAGGAAGAAAGGGAATATAAAAAAATTATGGTGTATCTGCAGCAATTGGGTCAAAAATCTTCGCCGGAAAAATCCCAAAAATATTTTTGGCGCTTGGGAGAGCTCGCAGAAAAAGCCGATTGCTTTAAAAAGGAGAGCATGGAAAAATTCCCATTCAGGGATGATTCCATTATTCAGATGGATCCAAATGATGCATTTAAAACAATGAACGAGGCTCAAGATTTACGGCGGAACGGGTTTTTCCTAAAAGTAGGAAGAAATATTCGCTGTCCCGTTTATATTATACACGGTAATTATGATTCTCATCCTTTTCTGGGGGTTAAAAAACCACTTCTTAAAATTTTTCTAAAGTCACAGATTAAATTTTATTTGCTCCAAAAATGTGGCCATAAACCCTGGATTGAAAAGTACGCCAGCTCAAAATTCTATTCTATTTTGAAAAAGATCCTTGCCAAATAAAAATTGATTCAGCTCTATAGATTTAAGAGAAAATCCAACCTTACATACAAAACAAAATAAAAGAAAACAAAACTCTTAAATTTCATAAGTATCAATATTCGATATAATTATCAGAGCTGGGTCAAAAATGTCAAGTATTCTCAAATGGATATTCAAACAATTGGCTAAAAAAAGTCTCCCAATTAAACACGGGGAAATGTATTTTGAGGGATTAAAAGGAAAGGTCGAGATTATCAGGGACAAATGGGGTATTGCCCATATTGAAGCGAAAAATGAAATGGATGTATATTTCGCACAAGGATTTGTTCATGCCCAGGAAAGATTATGGCAAATGGAACTCTATCGAAGAAGTGCCAGCGGAAGACTTAGCGAGATCCTCGGGGATTCAATGCTCCAAACAGATAAGACCATGCGGACACTCGGATTTCGGAGAAACGGTAAAAAAGATTATGGAGCGTTAAATGACCGAGTTCAAAAAGGAATCCGTGCCTATGTGAAAGGGGTAAATGCTTGGCTGCATCATCCAGATTTTTCAATTCCCTTAGAGTTTAAGCTCCTTAGGTTTAAGCCAGAATCGTGGTCTGTGGAGGATTCAATGGCCTTCGGAAAACTCATGCAATTTCAACTCTCGGGGCAATTCGGGCATAAAATCTACAGGGCAATGGTTAAAAAAATTTTAGGGGAGGAAAAAATGAAACAGATTGATCCCCATTATGGAGAAGATCTCCCCTCCGTTCTGCCGTACGGGATTGAATTCAACATTTTTGATAAAGATGGCAATTTGAAAGGTTTTGATGGGCCCTTTATACGAAAGGGTGGTGCCAGTAATGGGTGGACAATCTCTGGAAAACTCACCGAAACGGGTATGCCTATTCATTGTAATGATCCCCATCTCGAGCCTTCCTTGCCCTCTATCTGGTATGCCGCTCATCTAAAATGCGAAGAATTTAATGTGATCGGAGTTGGCCCCCCCTCTCTCCCTATGATTTTAATCGGGCACAATGATTTTTATTCGTGGGGCTTCACCGTTGCGAATGTGGATGCCGAAGACCTTTTTATCGAAAAACTTAATCCCGAAGATTCTAACCAATATGAATATAGGGGAGAATGGATCGCCGTTAAGGAGAGGACGGAAAAGATAAAGATAAAAGGTTGCCAGAATCCCGAGATTTTAAAAATTAAAAGTACTAAACATGGCCCAATTATCTCGGATCTGGTGAAATATACGAATAATCTGAATGAAGATAGAACAGAAAAGAGGGCTATCTGCTTAAAATCAACTGCCCTTGAACAAGACAGAATTTTTGATGGAATTTATCGGATGAATAAAGCCCAAAGCTGGGATCAGTTTATAGAAGGCGTTAAATTAATCGGGTGTCCTCAGCAAAACATTACCTACGCTGATATTGAGGGAAATATCGGATCTTATATATGTGGAAAGGTTCCCGTAAGAAAAAATGGTGATGGGTCACTCCCCGTTCCTGGTTGGGATGGGGAATATGATTGGGTGGATGAAATTCCATTTGAAGAGATGCCCCATTGCTTGAATCCTCAAGACGGATATATTATCACAGCAAATAATCGTCCCATCGATGCTAAGGATTATCCCCACTTCCTTAGCAACACTTGGGATCCCGGATACAGGGCACAACGAATTCATGATTTGATTAAAGAAAAGAACCGGTTATCTATAGATGATATGAAAAAAATCCAACAAGATGTAAAATCCTTAGAAGGCCTCACATTTCTTAATGTTTTGAGAGAATTAGATTTCAGTCCGAAAATGCCCGATTCCGAGGGTGAGGTGAGAAAAACGATAGATCGAGCATGGGATATCTATATGAAATGGGATGGGGAAGCTAATGCCGAAAGTGTCGGTGCGTGTATAAACGAGGTCTTCGCTCTGGAGTGTATAAAAACACTTTTGTATCCTGTCTTGGGTAAGAATCTCGGGGATCATATCATTGGCCAAGGTTTTCATCCGCTTCTCCAAGGAACCACGGCGCGATATCATGGATCAGAGAGCCGATTAATGCATTTGTTGAAGAATCCGGATTCTTGGTGGATCCAAGAAGCGGGAGGGATAAATACGCTTCTCACTAAATCTTTCTTGGGTACAATCGAGATGCTTAGAGAAAAACTGGGGGATGAGATCCAAAGTTGGAAATGGGGAAAATTAAATAAAATAACATATCCCCACTCTATGGCCATCAAGAAGGTCTTGGCGAAGGTTTTTAACAAAAGCTCTCCTATTGGGGGCACTAAACATACGATATTACAGATGGGGTCTGCCTTGGATGATTTCTCTGTAAAGCACTGGGCACCGAGTTATCGCCAGATTGTAGATCTCTCTGATTTTAATAAATCATGGTGGATTTATTCTCCTGGACAATCCGGGAACTTGGCCAGCCCCCATTATGATGATTTGTTTGATAAGTTTGTAAAGGGGGAATATATTCCAATGCTTTGGGATTTTGATAAAATAAAAGGAAAAGCAAAGGAAAAGCTTGTTCTAACCTTTCATCCCTCTTAATTCCAACTCCCTTTGAGTATCAAGCCTTTTTAGGTTCGCTTCTCGTTTTTAAGTTTATCTTTTTCAGAATTTTTTTACCTATTCTGTGCTTAATATCGTCATGGAATCCAATTTTAGATCCCCTTCAATGGAAAAATCATCAAAGATCTCCTATAAGACCACCGCAATAGCGTGCTATTTAGGAAACTTCACGCAATCCATTATCATTAATCTTACCCCTGTGATTTTCATTCCTTTGAAAGAAATCTATAATCTATCTTATACACAATTGGGTTCCTTAGTTTTGGTGAATTTTTTGACTCAGATACTGGTCGATATCATTCTTAGCAGGGTCGCCGATAAATACGGATTCCGATTCTTTACTCTCTTAGGACAAGGTTTTGCAATTGTAGGTTTGGCTCTTTTTGCCCTTTCTCCTTTTCTATTTCCGTCTCGAGTATACGGCGGCCTGATTGTTTCTACAATAATCTTCTCGGGTGGTGGAGGATTAATGGAAATGCTCCTCAGCCCCATCGTAGATTCTATACCCACGGATGTAAAGTCCACGGCTATGAGCGTTCTGCATTCGTTTTATGCTTGGGGACAACTTTCCGTCATTGTTTTAACTACTCTCTTGATTTTCTTAGTTGGTGAAAATAATTGGCCCTATATTGTAGCTGGCTGGATTATAATTCCCATAATTGATTTCGTATTATTTTTAAATGTTCCCTTTGCTGCTCCGGTACAAGAAAGTGATCGAATGAGGATGATAGATTATCTCAAGAATCCATTTTTCATTATCGCCTTTTTTGCCATTCTTTTAGGTGGAGCAACCGAAGTTTCCATGGCCCAGTGGGCGTCGGCGTTTATGGAGAGGGGCCTATCATTGCCAAAGATCTCTGGGGATCTATTAGGGTTAGCCGCATTTGCCTTATTTCTGGCTATAGGGAGAACATTATATGGGAAATATGGAACCAAAATTGATGTACATAAAGTGATGATTATTGGGGCCTTCATTTCAATATTTTGCTACTTAGTTGTGGCACTCTCGCCCTATGCCCCACTCTCTCTAATAGCGTGTGCTACTTGTGGAATTGCCGTTACTTTATTATGGCCGGGCACTCTAGTGATCTCTTCGGAAAAATTTCCTTTCGCTGGTGCATCAATGTTTGCAATTTTGGCGGCTGGAGGTGATATGGGTGCCTCTTTCGGTCCTTGGATAATAAGTTTTGTTACGGACAATGTTTCGAGGATTCCTTCAATGGTCAACTTGGCAAATAAATTAGGCCTTACTTTAGAACAATTTGGTTTGAGGGCCGGGATATTGATCGGGACCATCTTTCCAATTTTATGTTTTATGTGTCATATATGGCTCAAAAAGCATAAATCGTAATGAATACAAATAGCAATGAGAATAAAAGCATTGAAGATATTCTCAGATTGCTGGCTTAAGTCAAATGATGTTGTGTTCACTTTCTATTTTGGGTTTCTGCTTTCCATTAGGAATGTTTAGATCCGTCCAATATATATACCTGGGATTGTTTCCAACTCTTGGAGTTTCATTGCCAGAAGAACTGGAATATTCATGGTCAAAATCATAACGGTAGCAAAGGAGGTCCAACCAAATCCTATCTCATTGGAAATTATCGGGCCCAAAGACCGAAAACCGATATTTGCTCCGGCATAGATAAGCGCAAAAACCTGATACCACATGGCTCTTCTCTTCCAAGGGGTCAAATCCATTAAGAGTGTGATGAATACAAAATTTACTGTATGTTCAATGGGACTTAAAAATATAATTGAAACTAATATTTGGGCAAGCGAACCAAAGTTTAGGAGATAATAATATAAGATGAAGAATAGACCAGCGCCCGCAATTATGTAGTTTCGATAGGGTGCGATGGTCCTTCTATATTTATAGAGCAAATATATAACTGGTAATGAGCCGATCATAGCAAAAGAAAAGTATGTTGTGTAGAGATCAAACGCATTCTCTCCAAATTTTCCTATTAAGTACGGTTCGTTGAGCATATCAATCAATCCAGAGCCGTTAAGGAAGATCATAAGTGGGATTAAAAGGATCCGGGATCTTTTAAGGTATTTTTTGCTGTTTTTTTTGGGATGTTTTATGGAATTTTTTGTGGTGTTATTTAGGGTTGCTTCCAGTTTGTTCTCTTCTTCCTCCCTATTTTTTTCAGAACTCTGCCTATTTTCGCTCTTTTCGGAGATTTCATATTTGTACTTTTTCCCAAACCAAAGTGTCGGGATTGCAATTGTAGCCAAAATAAGGATGAAATAATTCCAGCCTGATTGTAGATCGGAAGAAACCAATGCTGAATATAATAATGTGCTGATTGGGAGCCCTAAAATGGAGAATACTTCCTTGTTCGCCGATGCACCGTATTTTTTCTTTTGGTTGCTTCTATGATCCAAAACGATTGTATCTGCCGCCATGTCAGATATGGCTTGTCCCGTATGTGCAAAAAAAAGAATTATGAATATGAAGATGAAAGATGTTGAATACACTACAAAACTTAAAATTGAGATTGCTATGATGTAAAGGCTGATACCCCCTGTAATTAAAGTTTTCCTACTTTTCGTTACCGCATGCTTATTGATAGAATCCTTTCTTTCTATTTTTTCCTCTATTCTTCTTTCTGACAAAAAGCCCAACAAAGGCTTGAAAAGTAAGGGAATTTGCCCCAAGACAATAAAACTAATTTCTTTTGCATCGAAATTTCTCACTTCCCCAAGGATTACGGGTAGATAAGTACTGATAAATACCGAGAGAAGTGTTTGGGTGAGATAATTCCACCGGTAGATGTTCATAATGTGATTCGACGTGTTTTTTGTCATAGAAGATCACAGATAATTTTTCCTAAAGAAGCAGAGCTGGTTAATTTCCCAAGTATATTTTTGTGGTTTTTCCTAATAAAAATGGTTATTTTTCTTCTCTGTACTCTTAACCTAAAGATAGGCTAACAAACTTTTGCAATTAAATGAAATAAACAATAAACATTTTAGATTATAATTTTAAGCTTTAAATGGTATTATATTTCTTATTATAATCAACAAGGGTGAAGATCTTAAGAAAAAGTTTTTCCGAATAAGGTATTTGATTATTATTTGAATGATCTAAATTTGAAATATGAATATCCTACTCGGAAATCATTCTTAAGAGAGAATATCTTGGCGTATTCGTTCTCCAAGAAAGTAACCAAGATGTTCGGTATTGTGTAATGCTTTCGATGATTTCAACCCAATTTGTCAATTGATTTAAAGAATGAAGAATGAAAGCGTACAAGGATGAGGAAAACTATATGTATAAAAGATTTAATAGAAGTTCTCAACAAAGCCGAATACTACAGAAAGAACAGAATTATCAATTTTGTAATACAAAATTTGGTAAGAAAAAAGATAAAAAGAACAAAACTCCAAGCGAATCGCAGAAAAACAAACATCAACCGATATTTGATGAACAGAAGGGTCAAATGGTTTGTTGTAAATGCGGAATAGTTTTAAGTGAAAGACAACCTGTGTTAAAAAATGGGACACGGGCATTTAGCCATGAAGAGCGTGAAAGAAAAAAACACCACGGAAATCCGATTAATTCACTTTTACCGGATATCCAGATGGCCACAATGGTTAAAAAGAGAAATGCTAAAACTAAACGCTTGCGCCATGCATTAAAATGGGATACGAGATATACATGGAAACAAAGAAACTTAATTAAAGCGATCTCAGAGATTCGGAGATTAGGGACCAAGCTTAGTCTTCCCCAATATATCCAAGAATCTTCCGCGGATTTGTACAAAAGACTTTATAAAAGGAACTTACTGAAAGGAAGAAGCATCAAGTCCATGGTTAGTTCCGTGATTTATTATGTAACCAATAAAAACAATGTATGCCGGCCGATCGATGAGATTGTCAAATATTCAAATGTACCCCAAAGAAAAATCCACAATTGCTACCAAATAATCTTGGATAAATTTAATCTTAGATCGCCTGTGATTAATCCAAGATATCTAGTGAGTCGCCCGGTCACGGAACTTAATTTGGATTCTAGGGTGGAAAAGATAACTCAAGAAATATTAAACCTCTATAAAAAAATGTATTCCTTCTCGGGCCTTGATCCGAAAGGAATTGTGGGGGCTGCCCTTTACTTTGCCGTGAAGAACCAAGATGTACCCGTGACTCAATCTCAGATCGCAAATGAAGTGGGAGTGACCGAGGTCACGATGAGAAAACGGTTTAAAGAAATAAAAAAGATGGTTGCCCATATTAGAAAGGCAAAGAAAAAGAAAGAAACGCAATAATCTCGCTTTTAAGTGATATTTGCTCTATATTTTTATTTTTTGAGGCTCTCTTTATTTGTCTCCTCATTTATCGATTGGTTTTTATTCTAAGAACTTTTTAGTCCCATTATCTATGCTTAATAAAAATACCAAATTAATTAGTATACAACCCGCTACGCGGTGGGAAGATGCGTTCCCGATCGGTAATGGAAAGCTGGCAGCATCGATTTACGGAAACATATGTGATGACACGATTGTTATTAATCAAGAGGAATTGTGGTTTCCAGTAGAAAAAACAGAGATACCTGAAATTTCAGAAAATCTTCCCGAATTACGGAAAATTTTGGATAAAGAAGAATGGAATTTTACCGAAAATTTTCTTAGTGTTATGTTTGCAGAGAAAGGCGCCCAATTGAACCAAAGTAGAAGCAATTATCACCCTGCGTGTGAATTAAAAATAAAAACGGAGGCACATATCCCTTTCCAGAATTATTATCGGAAATTGGATTTAAGTACCGCTGTATGTACGATATACTGGCAAGAGAAGAATTCGGAATATAAACGGGAACACTTCGTCTCTCGAACGGATAATATTGCAAGTGTGAAAATATCGGGAACTAAAGCAAGACCATATGATATAGTCATTCAGCCCCGAGACCCTACAGAAGAGAATAGGTATTTTAAAAAGAAAGATAAGTTAAGGATCGCAGATTTACCCATAGACTTCCGGATTTGGGATGAAAATAAGATACTAGTTCTTACAGGGACCTATGAAACGGGGGATCGATATGCAACGTTGGTAAAGGGTGTTTCCGATCAGAAACCCATAGTAATAAAGAAAGGTTGCATTTCTACAGGGGATATTGAGGAACTTGAATTATATATTAAGGTTATCCCTCATGTGAAAGATGAAGAGGCTCTTAAAAAGGAAATAACGGAGTTTTCCCAAACTAATTTTGATTTTGATGACCTATTGCAAAAAAATAAAGAAATCCATCAGGATTTTTTTAACCGATTGAATTTTAAAATAACCGATAAATACGAAGAAATAAAAGAATCCACGATTGACTACATTTTGAATAATAAGAATGATTTGCTCGAATACGAACTCCTCAATAGTTATAATGGAAAAGTATCCCAAAGTTTGGTTGAGAAATTATTCTATTTTGGAAGATATTTATTTATTTGTTCCTCTCCTGAAAAAGGTTGGCCCGCCAATCTTCAAGGAAAATGGAATGGATACTATTTTCCTGCCTGGTCCTCTGATTATCATAATGATGTAAATATCCAAATGAATTATTGGGCTGCCCTTCCGGGGAATCTTGCGGAACTAACAAAATCTTATTTCGATTTTTATGATGCATGTATTCTTGATTGTCAAGATAACGCTAAAAAGGTATTTGGATGCAAGGGCATACTTTTACCGATTGCACAAACCATAAAAGGAACTGCCCCTCTTTATGGGGGACCGTGGTTAAATTGGACGGCCGCTGCAGGGTGGATCGCCCAACTATATTACGATTATTGGCTCTTTACGCGGGACGACACCTTTTTGAAAGAAAGAGCCGTCCCCTATTTGAAAGAAGTGGCTGCTTTCTACGAGGATTTCCTCTACAAGGACGGGACGGGGAAGTATGTGTTCTCCCCGTCCTTGTCTCCCGAAAATGTACCTAACACTCCCGGAGCTTCCTTAGTCACTCAAAACGCAACTATGGACGTGATGGTGGCAAAAGAAGTCCTCACCAACCTCTGTGAAGGGTGCAACCACTTAGGTATAGAGGAGCAAAAGGTCAAAGTCTGGGAAGAAATGATTGCTAACTTGCCCGAATACCAAACAAATCAAGACGGTGCCATAAAAGAGTGGATCTATCCGGATTTACGCGACAACTACGAACATCGGCACTTGAGCCACTTGTACGGCCTTTTTCCTGGATTCGAGATCACCGAAACCTTCACGCCAGATTTGTTCGAGGCGTGCCGAGTCGCTGTAGAAAAGCGACGAGTCGTGGGTCAAATGTCGCAGACGGGGTGGTCTCTTGCTCACATGGCAAACGTCTATGCTCGACTTAACGAGGGGGACAAAGCGTTATCGTGCATTGAAAACGTAATTCGTGCCAACGTGGGACCCAACCTCTTTACGTATCACAACGATTGGCGAGACATGGGACTCACCCTCCATTGGGACTTTATCGACCGCATCTTCCAAATCGACGCGAACTTTGGCATAACTGCAGCCATATTAGAAATGCTGGTGTATTCTAATCGGAAGTTGATCAAGATTTTGCCCGCCCTTCCTACGAAATGGAAAAAGGGGTCTTTGCGCGGAGCCTCTTGTCGCGGGGGAATAAAACTCAACGTAGAATGGAACGCAGAAAAAGGATCCATTAAAGCGCGAATCTCGTCTAAAATTGCCCAAAACAAGACCGTTAAGTTTCCGTGGCCCGTGGAATTAAAAAATGTGTCTGAAAAAAGCGATTCCGTAATATTCCCCGCACCCGGGTTCGACGATCGTTTTGTTTTATTGAAGATGCAACCTGGAGAAGACGTAGTTCTCCAATCTTTTCG
>CAZEPC010000126.1:0-11636 GCA_964513765.1 uncultured archaeon | reverse complement strand
GGAATCCCCTCTCTCTCTTCAGCCTCAAATATTCCAATTAATCGCCAAGGATCCGTTATGAGATGGAAAGTCCGGTGATTACTGGTAACACAGGTAAATTTTACCTCGTTCTCTCCATTCTTAATGCTTTCAGTGATATCAACCACAATCCAACACGGATCAATGTATTCGGGTTCAAAATCAAAGGAGAGTGATTGATCCTCGCCATTTACCCCAACTCTAATTGAACTTGGAACCTCGAAATGAGCTCTATCCCCTCCCACAAGATCATCTGTGGAAGATCGAGCCCATCCATAATCGCCAGTCAGACCCTCAATCACCAGCTTGATTTCCCCGATTTCATCCTTATCCTCTACAAAAAAAGAATGGGTGAATGTCCGGGTAGAATTATAGCCCCACGCCTTCCCGACTTTAATCTCATAAGAAGATTTCCAGTTTTTATACAGCATGGCAACATTATAATCATTAAGTCCTATCCTCCAATCCCCAGTTATCACCACCTCATTTTGGGGCTTCGTAAAAATGGGATTCCTATCGCTCGGAATCTTATCCCTCTCCGAGGAATTTGGATTTGCCTTCGCATGCGATTCTGAATCAGATTTAGGAGTTATGACAAAAAGATAGGATTGATAAACGGGAAAATCCAATGTCATGGTGGTCCTACCATCCTTATCGGTGGCCCACGCCTTGAATTCGTGTATATCTCCATTTAAGGAGTCCCATAACTCCACTTTGTCGGCGGTCACATTAAATTTCACATCAACCGCGTGATAATCCTCCGAACGGGATGTATTAGCCAGAAAATAATATTCGTTGCCCTCAATTGTTTTATGCTTCCCCATAACATAGGCAGGATGAGACATCGTGGAGGTTTCATTGCTTTCTCCTTCACTATTTCCCTTCTCTTCCTCCTTCTTTTTATTCAGAACCATATCTCTTTGGGCCAAAGGAATTAAACTATCCATGGCTTGTTCGAATTGAGGATAAAAATTACCTTTAAACGGGGGATCTAAGGGACCGGAGATAAAGACGGCCTTCCCACCGTGTTCATTGGAATTTTCCATGAGGGAATAACAATCGGGAGTTTTGGATTGAACCCGGGCAAAATATTCGGAAGGTGTAATTCCAAAAATTTCCTCCATGATTTTATCGATTTTTTCCGATTTTCCTTCGGAAGGCTCTTTAAAGGGCAGTAATTGGGATCCCAGCACTTTCCCACCTGCCTGATAGAATCTTTTCATGTACTTGGCAAAATCTAAGCTAATACAAGTGGTGGGGTTCAACACCAGACATTTAAACCGTTCATCACGAATCTTTAGGGAATTGTCCTCCAGTTCCCCGCCTAGGATCAAATCTTCATTTGCGATTTCGAAGTCAATTTGTTGACGGAAAAGGCAATCCGCATTGTGCGTGAGACCAATCCCCATCAATTCAGCCAACTGGGAAGTCTTTGCCTCCATTTCTGCGTAAAATCCATAGGAAGGGTAATAAAACAGCACCTCGGGTTGTAACGTCCCTGTACCTGCATTTAGGGTGGCACATAAACGAGCATTATGATCACAGAGTTTTCCCCAATGTTTATAGTAGGGCTGGTAATTGAAACTGGCCGGATGGTCCATCTTCCGATAGCCGTCCTCGGAATACGCAAAATCATGGGGTACAAATAAATCACATCCCGTGGCAATAAGATAATCATTAACCCTTTTACATGATGCCAAATCGATTTTCCACGCTGAGGTTCCGAATGCCTCAACCAACACCCGCGGTTTTCCCATCAAATGGGCTGCCGAACTTGCCAGCTTACTGGCCAACACAATATCGCGGGCCATCCCAGTATATGGATTTTTCTTATGATTCCAAAGTGCCTCTATCCCATCGGGTCTTACCTCTTCTGTGAGCTGGTCGCATCCTCCGTAATGCATATATTTGAATATCTTAAAGAAATCACCTTGATGGAAAATATGCATCGGAAAATTACCTTCCACATTCACGTGACCCGTAAATCTCCAGTCGTATTTTTCGCAAAAATCATAAATCTGTTTGTAAAAGGAATTCGCATACATCTCGGTTTTGCATGTCCAGTGATCACATCGATGTTTTGCGGAAATATCACCAGTATCATGGAAAAGAGACACCAAGGTTTTCTTAAAATCATAGCCGTACATTTCTTTGAATTTTGAGGGCATTTCGGGAGTAAAGGCCACTAACTCAAGCATATATCCCGAGGGGGCTTGAACATGACCCATGGAAGGTTCATCGGTAAAAATTCCAGGCACAACGGTACCTAAATAATCCTCCTTTCCTTGCTCAATGAACCAATCTACATATTTTTGATGGGTTTCATTGATGAATTCTTTTACGGTATCCTTGCGTAAAATATCGATATAGCCGTTCATATTGGCATCATAACTGTTTGATACAACGCAAAAGAATAATACAAACCAATTGCCCTCCAAAGGACTATCAGGCGCTTCCCATTTGAACACATTATCTTTGACATGATCGGAGACATCAATTTGATATTCAATCACATCAGCAAAAGAGGGATAATTTTCGGGTTCGGGTACCGCGATAGCCGCAAAGAACTGTGCTTCAGGGGAGATTTGCTTGTAATCCAGCTTATATTCGGATTTTTCTCCGGAAGGGAAATCCATCTCATCAAAGAGCATAAGATACTTCCCTCGATTTTCCGGATTATAGGGACCGGTAATTTTTCCTCCAACCGGACCGCTTGGCCAATTATCTTCGTCGTAGAGAAACATCGGCATACCCAATTCTTTTCCGACATCAGCGGCATGTTCTGTGTTTTCCAACCATCTTCTTCCCATATAGGGAGTAAGTCTTCCGTGACGCGGATGGATAAATTCG
Source organism: uncultured archaeon (assembly GCA_964513765.1). Lineage (GTDB taxonomy): Archaea > Asgardarchaeota > Lokiarchaeia > Sigyniarchaeales > Promethearchaeaceae > CAZEPC01. The sequence continues at coordinate 8,768 of CAZEPC010000126.1, read as the reverse complement.
CCCCCTATCCCGTGATCTTGGTGGTCTCTAATTTGGCGTTCTACTTCTTTTTCCACCATTTCGTGATTCCAAAACCAAAATGGCATCATTCTGAATTCATTGGAAGGATTTTTAAAGGACTCTTCGAGAGAGCCATGGTCATCCTCCATTTTGACAATCTTCTTCATATACATTACTCTCTGCTCGATGCAATAAATACCTTTTCAAAAATCCGTAATTATCCATATTCAGCGAAAAATTGTCTTGTCTAAGGGGAACATTATCATATTTAAGGGGTATGTTGGGAATACGACGAATCTTTGGGTGTTGAAACCTATGCATGCTGTTGTCCGAGGATTATCCAGGATACATCAGTAAAAAGAATTTGCAAAAAAAGGGAAAAGTATGATTGAAATTCTTCTATAGAGTCGCTTTCTCGTTTTTTTCCTGCTCCTTTGCTATTTCAAATTGGAAATCGCAGTATTCCTCTTCATCTATACCAATGGTGCAAGGACGAATAAGCTTAATGTTTGGTTGGTATTCCTCGAAATAGGTAATATCGCCCGGACAAAATGCATCCGAAAGTTCGGGATGGCCCAGTTTTTGTACCAATTCAACCAATCTGCACCTGGTGATGTGATAGACAATCCTATTCTTTTTCACCTCCACCACATGCCAATCGGTATTCGGAAATTTCTCGACAATAGAAGATAAAACCGCCTCTCTTTTTTCTTCGGGGACCTGTTCCAAAGTTTCTTTCTTAAATTGAGGGATGAGGGCAAATAATTGCTGAAGGGCGGCCTCTTTAATCATCTTTTTCACAATTTTTTCCGCCCTCTGTTCGGTAAATTCTTCCCAACTCCTTAATATGCGATAAACTAAAATGGCGTCCCCGATCAGAGCCCGTGATTCCCGATCCTTTCTTGATTGCGGTTCCTTTAATTCATCCCAAGGTTTACCTTGTTTTTGCAGTTTCGTTAGGGCAGGCAAGAGGGCTAATGTTTTCTTCCAACCCAGCTCTTCTTTCAAGACCTTAAATGCCGCCCATGCAATTCTGAGATTCATGACAAATTCTGGTAGGGGCGGTTTATCGCCATAATACACGATATCATATCTATCATTTAAAATGAAGTAAAACGACATCAAGAGAAGTAATAGCAAGGGTGTGAGGATAAAATTGAGAGTAAAATCACGAAAAGTAGATAACGCATAAAGTTTACTGTTTGCATAATTCTGCGCAATGTAGAAAAAGCCAAATAGAACACCATGAATAAGATTAGAGACTAAAACTTTTCTATACCCAAATAATATGAGTGCCCCGCCCAAAAGGGAAACCACAACGGATTGAACAACGATACTAATGGCCGGATCACTAATGGAAAGGGCAAAGACCAATTCTTTATCGGATAATGCCCATCCCATAGAACTCAGAGGATATCCGATAAAGACAACCACATTTCGGAGAATTGCCTCAACTTTGTTTGAATCGGTCTCTTTGTATTTTGTAAAGAAATCCTTCGTATTCAAATAAAATAAACTGATAAAGATCCCCGGATTTGCCCAATAGGCCAGGAAAAACATCCATAGTCTTAAATTCGATTGTTCGGTCAAACCTTGTAAAGTAATGCCCGTATTGAGAAACGAGAGGGAAAAGAGAAAAACAATTAAGCCCGAGACATGGAGAATCTGGAGGGCTTTATTCCTCCTCTTAACGATTAATATCAAATTGTACGCGGAAAATAAAATTGTGAGAAAAATGATGGCATCTAAGCTGTAATATATTGAAATATTTCCCATACATTAACTTAAAAAAACATCCGATAAAATCTTTCAGCCTTATTTTTCATCAACAAAAGCTCTGCAAGAGAGAGGAACTTTTTAATCCAAAAACCATCCATTATCACATATGAAGAAAAAATGGAAGATTTTGCATTGGCTAATCATCATCAATTTTGTGGCGGAAATCATTTATGGGATGGTTCAAACATTCTTTATCCTTTTACCGCCAGGAGCCTCCCCCGGGCCACTATGGGGACTTTCAGAAGAGATAACACAAGAGTTAATGGTCGCCAGAAGATTGTATGCAATTGAAACATGGATTGCCATTGCGGGCTTGTCGATTTATCTGGCTATTGTTTATCGGAAAAAACTTGTCTTCCCAGGAAAGGAAGAAGATACAGAAATCGATGATCAATGAGAAAAAAGGCTATGAATAAAAGAAACGAGCAAAATAAAATAAAAGAAATAAAAATATGGCATCTAATCTAAGCCAATCTTAAAGCAAGAGATTAAATCTGACCCAATTAGCGCTAATCTCCGCGTGGGATGGGTTTGAGTTCTCGTTTTTTGGATTTTTTTGGCTCTTTTTCTTGGCTTTCTTTGTTGGCTTCGGTGTCTGCGGACTTTTTTTGTTTATCCTTAGAAGATTTTTCTTCTTTTTTCTCGGATTTTTCATTGTTTGCTGATATGTTCGAATCACCCTCGCCTTTTGCCAATACCACTAAACCCTGCACCTTGTTATCCTTGCATACGGCTTGAATTTTGCCGGCATCGAGATCAATTTTTCCATCTGGCACGTTCCCGACTATGTCCCATTTGGTCTCCTCCACTTCTTTTCCAAACACCTTAGAAACCACTTTTTGGGGTCCATAGAGGTCGGTACCAATAATAATATTCAACCGTTTATACCCATCGGGGAGCTCATATGCGAGGATTTTTTCTTTAATTTTCTTCTTCTGTTTTGCACTTAAAGAATCAGACACACCACCAGCCGATCTTGACCGGGATCTTGATTTTTTTCTGGAAGGGGCCCTCACTTTCTTTACTGGTCTCTTTTTTCGTAATTCTTTTTGATGCTTGGAGGATTTTGCCATCTCTTTTTTCTTATCCTCACCAAATTTAACCTTTTTATCAAGTGCGGGGGAGTAATAGCCTTCTTTTTCCTTCTTTTTCTTTTTCTTCTTGATTTTCTCCCTTAACTCTTTATCCTCAAGGTCTTGTCTTTCGCTGTTTCGCACATAATACATATCTTGGAGACGATCTGTATCATCCACCTCGTAGGGATCTACATCAAAGGCTTTCAGAAACTCGATTGGTTCATCACCTGCATCTACACTAATGATCTTCATATGCATTCCTTTATCTCCGCATTCCGACTGGATACCTGCACTCACTCTCGAAGAAATGAAACGTTTCCTCACAGGCGATTTGTATCCTTTCCAGATAAAGATCCTTCTAAGATCAAACCGGACCAAAAGCATTACCTCTTCCGGCCCAAATAATTCAGATACCTTGTCTATCTCAACATCGGGGATCTCCTCTTTCTCTCCGCTGTTTAATACGTGATAGGCCCTAAAATCCTTATAATCTTCATCAATCATTTTTCTTCAATCTGATATATTTTGTTTTTTGTGATCGTACATGTATTACTTGATCAAATAAGAAAATAAATATTTATAATGCTAAGTGTTTTTTGGATATTTGTATAAGACACTCATATCACAATGAGAAAAAACAAATACAAGGTTTATTTTTATGAAAAGTACATCAAAACCCCATATTATTTTTATCATGACCGATCAACAGAGAGGAGACACACTGGGATGTACCGGAAATAGAATTATAAAAACACCCCATATAGATCAACTGGCGAAAGAGGGTGTTGTGTTTAAGAACGCCTATACATCCGCCCCCAGCTGCACTCCCGCAAGAGCCGGATTACTGACGGGGATGAAACCTTGGAATCACGGTATGCTCGGCTATGGAAGAGTAGGCGAAAATTATAAATACGAACTCCCAAGAATGGTGCGACATGCCGGGTATTATACCTTCGGGATCGGAAAAATGCATTGGTTTCCCCAAAAAACCACCCACGGATTCCATGGTACCTTGGTGGATGAAAGCGGAAGGGTGGAGAGCAAGGAGTTTGTATCTGATTATCACCAATGGTTTCAGAAAGAGGCACCGGGGAAGGATCCTAACGCTACCGGTATAGGATGGAATGAGAATAAACACGGACAATATGTCTTGGACGAGAGATTACACCCAACAAGTTGGACGGGAGATCAAGCGGTTAAGAAAATCCAAAAACATGATCCATCAAAACCTCTGTTTTTAAAGGTATCCTTTGCCCGGCCCCACTCACCTTATGATGCACCTAAAAGATTTGCAGAACAATATAATTGGGAGAATATGCCCGATCCCGTGATTGGCGATTGGTGCGACTTTCAAAAAGAATTCCGAAAACAAAAAAATCCTTATTTTGGGGATTTCGGGATGAAAACCGCAAAAAAGGCCAGGCAATACTATTACGGAAATATTACCTTTATAGATGAGCAAGTAGGAAAGATTAAAGACGTATTAAAGGAAAAAGGTATGTACGATAACAGCTTTATCTTTTTCACCGCCGATCACGGGGATATGCTGGGAGATCATTATCACTGGAGAAAAACTTATGCTTATGAAGGTTCGGCCAATATTCCCATGCTTATGAAATGGCCCCGGGATTTAGAGACTTATGTAGAGAAAGGAAGCGAGATGAAGCAAGTTACGGAACTAAGGGATATTCTTCCCACACTTTTGGACATCACCGGCCAAAAAATACCCGATGAGATGGACGGCGATTCTTTACTTAAATTGATCACCGAAAAGAACCCAAAATGGCGAGAATGGGTTGATTTAGAGCATTCTACCTGTTATCACAAGCGCAATTATTGGATGGCGCTCACAGATGGCAAGATGAAATACATTTATTTTCGATCCACCGGCAACGAACAGCTCTTTAATTTAAAAAAAGATCCCGGAGAGATTCATGATCTGGCGGATGACCCGGATTACGAGGAGGAATTAGAAAAATGGAGATCCCGCATGATTGATCATCTATCCGAACGGGGGAAAGGATGGGTTAAAGATGGAAAACTGCAAACCAGTAAAAAAGGGATGCTTTACGGGCCAAATTATCCCGATTATAAGGAAAGTTTTTTCCAAAAAATCCTTAGGAAAATTCGAGGATATTAAGGGCGAATATTAAGTACGGATATTTAGCGGACATAATAAGTGTAGATATTAAGTACAGATACGAAGCCCTCACCTCATTTTTTATCCATGATCTCTTTGATCATCCATTTTCCGATCCGTTGGAGTGCCTCAGGAGTAATGAAATCATTCACTTCATGTAGAAACTCCAGATCCCATTCAGGATGTCTATGATCATAGCATAGTTTCATCCAATCCATCACGATTTGAGAGTGCTCGATAAGTAATTGTTGATCCTCATCAATCCCCTTGAGCTTTTTCTGCTTATTATGGGGGAGCGGATAAAATTTCCTCCGAATAAAGACGTGATCATCATTTTGGGCAGTATTTGTGGAGATATGAAAGACCTTGATGAAAGGCGCAATTTCCTTGAGCGGTTCCAAAACAAGTTCATTGGAGGGAATATGGTCGTGAATCTGCATTAAATATTTCAAATAATGGCCCGTATCGAAGCAGAAGGCAATTTGATTAGAAAGTGTCCCATACCCTTTTGCTTTTAATTGATCAATGATAGCCAACCTCATCTCCTCCAAGTGGTTTAGATCTCCAAAGAAGTCTTTTTTACTATTCATATTTTCGATTGCCATTATCATTTTCGTTTCAGCAAATCTTTTTAGGAGTTTTTCATCATTGAACACCTCAGCTATTTCCGCAATAGTGTTATAGGAACCTTTGGAAGGATGAACCACGATTGAATGAATTCCCCACTTTTCATAATAGGGCAAATATTTAATGAAATCCGACTTGAATCTATCTCCCACCAACCTATGGGCAGGATTAAAGGGATAATGCACCGAATGTATCATATTTTCAGGGGCATTAGAGATGAAATACTGCAAACCTTGTTTAATTTCCGGAATATGCATTAGCCCCGCCAAGCGAGAGTGATGCATAAGTGGAACAAAATGAGATGACAAATCGGAATTTTTGAAAGTGTTTTTGATGATTTCTAAAAATCGATTGTAAATTTCTTTGAGCGGATATTCCTCTTTATGAAGATTATAGTAATTGAGGATGTCTGGCTCTTGAAAAAGACAATATCGGTTGTATTTAAACCCAAATCCGTGCATTTTTTGTGGCCCCTTGAAATGTACTATGGAAAAGCGGACATACAATAAGAACTTGCCGTTGCTAAGGATTCCTTAATTAATACTTTTGTATGCAATAAAAGGGAAAGAATGAAAAATCCCAAGTGATATATTTCTAGTAATGAAAAAAATCGAGTTAAAGATTTGTTGCGGGATGAATTGCATCAATCACGGAGGACAAGAACTGCTGGATCTCGTGGAAAAATACCCGAAGATTACGGAAAAATGCAATATTAAAGCATGTAAATGCCAAGATTGTTGTGATGAAGGAAGAGAATCACCTGTGGTTGTTATAAACGGGGCGTGTTACCAAAATATGACCCCAGAATACTTACTGGATATTCTCTCGGAAAAAATGGAGGAAAATTAGGGATGCCTTTACCAAGATTGGACATATTCGAGAAAATGCGGGGGATTTATACCCCGGTCACCGATATACGCAGAAAGGTATTGGCCGAAGTTGCACGTATGATAGCCCAGGAGAAACCCCCGGAATATATTGAAACAATCCCATATAAGATTATCACCAAGGATACCCCAACCTACAGAGATTGTGTTTTCAGAGAGCGGGCAATTGTCAGGGAGAGAGTCAGATTGGCATTCGGAATGGATTTAAAGGCATTTGGTGCCCACGGACCTATTGATGATAAAAACATTGTAAATGCCATGAAACCAGAAAAAGTGATTCAAAAACCTATTGTGAATGTGATAAAAATCGGGTGTGAACGATGCCCGACCGAATCATACATCGTATCGGATGTGTGTAAAGCGTGTATCGCGCACCCTTGCACCTCAGTATGTCCCGTTAATGCTGTTTCAATGAAAGAAGACACATCGCACATTGACCAAGAAAAATGCATTAGGTGCGGTCGCTGTGCTCAAGTTTGTCCGTATAACGCAATCGCCTACCGTGAAAGACCATGTGCCGCAGCGTGTGGCGTTGATGCAATCGAATCCGACGAACAAGGATTTGCCCAGATTAATTACGATAAATGTGTGACTTGCGGCTTATGCATTGTGAGCTGTCCATTTGCGGCAATAGCGGAAAAGTCTGAAATTGTGCAAATCATGTATGCACTCAAGGAAGGAAATACGCACGCCATTATCGCCCCCAGTTTTGTGAGCCAGTTTGGTCCATTAGTAAAACCCGAGATGATATACGAGGCAATCCATCAAATCGGATTTAAATCAATATGCGAGGTGGCTTACGGGGCAGATAAAAGCATATTAAGTGAGTCAGAGGAGCTTTTACACTTGATGGCAAAGAAGGACGAGGTGGATATAGAAGATATAGATCTTGAAGAAAAAGACACTCAAAGGGAATTTGTGGGTACCTCATGTTGTCCTTCGTGGGTTTTGGCGGCCAAGAAAAACTTTCCCGAAATGAGCCATAATATAAGTGAATCTTACACACCTATGGTTGAAACCGCAAAGCGGATAAAGAAAAAGCATCCTGACGGGAATGTAGTGATGATAGGGCCATGTATAGCCAAGAAAATGGAATGTTTCCATCCGGAGGTCCAAAAATTTGTGGATTTTATTATGACTTTTGAAGAACTCGCCGCTTTATTCGTAGGATTAGGCGTTGATCCCACCGAAATCGAGCCTGATACCGAAAGCAAGACTGATGATATGCCTTCAAAATTGGGAAGGGGATTTCCAGTTGCCGGAGGGGTGAGGCAAGCAATCCAAGAGAATCTAAAAAATATGGCGGAAGATGAGATAGAGATACCCACAGAATCCGCCGATACTTTGGAGGATTGTATGGATCTGCTGAAAAAGTTCAAAAGAGGGAGATTGAACCCGAAACCCTATTTAGTTGAGGGAATGGCTTGCCCTAATGGATGTATAGGAGGGCCAGGCACTTTGGCACCAATTAATAGGGCGAAAAGAGAGGTAAAAAAATATAAAGACAAGGCCCTAAAGAAATTTCCGAAAAAAGAAGAATAATCCTCCCTTCCTTAATCTCCATGAGGCAAAAAAGAGGGAAATTACAATCGGAAAAGTCCTGATGAAAGGGAAATCGACAAAAAAATAGATCAGTTTAAAAGTTCATGAAAAAAAGTTTTTTTATCTATCTGTTTCTTTTATTTAGATCAAAAGCAATATTCCGGCCACTAAAACCAGAATTCCACCAATCATACTGCTAAATACAATCATTATAATTCCCATGATCAATAATACCGTCCCATTATAGGGGATTGGATCGCCTGGTTTGAATATCGCAAAAAGTACTACCAATGCAATTAACAAGGCAATAATCCCGCCGACAATGTTACCTGCAACCGAATAGCTGGGACCAAATGGATTTCCAGCCAATACCATAATTGCTTCAATGAAGCCCAAGAGTCCGCCGATAATTGCAAGAATTTTCGCCATTCCTTCGTATTTTTTCGCCATTTTCATCAAGTTTTTTTAATTTTTTTCTAAATTTTTTGAATATATTTGAGTTTATTACTTTCAACCTCCTACAAAAATCATTCTTTTATCATCATTATCCCATACTATTTTATTGGAGTATTTTCTACCTAGAATATTATGAAGGTTATCGATGATTTAGATGAAGAGGAAAAAATAAAATATGGATACGCGGGACTTCTAATTATCTCTATTGTAGCAATGATCCTCATCATTCTTTATGGAAGCGGCACATTGAATTTTACCCTA
>CAZEPC010000125.1:0-11707 GCA_964513765.1 uncultured archaeon | reverse complement strand
AGGAAATCCATGAAAAGCAATATGTTGATGAAGAAATCGAGGCAATTCATAAAAAGGTGAAACATAACCTCAATTATCCATTATTATCCTATTTACATGACCTATATCCCAACCGTAGATTCCGAAGCTCCAATACCGGGGGGATATTCCGGGTTTTAGAGAATTTAGATCAACTAAACACACCCAATCAAAGAAACAACCCAAACAACCAAACCCTCCAACACAACGCAAATGCAAGTGCAAGGCCAAGGCAAAGGGAGGAAGCGGGAAATAGCCGAACATATCGTAGAGTTTCCCCAACAAATGAGCAACAAGAACATAGGGAGGTGAGGGGGAATGCTGGCAACCAAGGAAATTTATATAATACCAGAAGAGTCCAGAGCCAAGCGGAACAGGTGTTGCATGGTGAGAGAGGACAAAACCAACAGCAAGGACTGGGATTTCAAACCTACATGAAATCTAATGTGGGACTAATAATTCTTCTCATTGCATTTTTCATGCCCTATTTCTACATTTCAATCCCCTTAGAAATAATAGCATTAGTATTAGGCATCCTTGCAAGGCGAGATGAACCAAGAAACTGGAGACAAATGGTGGTTCTCATCGGGAGCATCTTATTTATCATGCTAGATCTTTTCGTGGTGGTGTTCGGGGACATGATAATTGAAATGTATGAAAACTTGGAAAATATAGAAACTGGCGAAAGTCTATATTAAATATGGATAATTTTTCGATTCTCTTCTTCTATTCCTTTTCAAATCCAAGGGACTCATTTCTACTATAATTTTAACGAATTTCAAATCTACGAAACTTATTTTTAATGATTTTTCAATTAAAAATTGGCTGTGAGTTTTTTTCACACCAAGAAAATAAAAAAATGATGATAAATGAAAAAACAATAATGAGTATGGATTATAGCATAAAGAACGAGAAAATACTGATTTTTGAACCTCATCCGGATGATGTGGCCTATAATTTAATGGGGAGTGTAGTAAAATGGCTTTCCGAGGAAAAGGACATCTATATATGCACCATTACCAAGGGAAACAATTCAACCTTTAAAAAAGAAGTAAATATGGATGAGATTGAAGAAATCATGAAAAATGAACACGAAAAAGTTCATGAAATCCTTGATTTAGGAGAGAATAAAACCATTCAATGGGGTTATGATGATTTAGGATTGGATCCCGGAACCGATCGCAATGAATTGGTGGAGAGAATGATCGGAATTATTAGAGAAATCAAGCCAACCACGGTGGTTACGATGGATCCGAAAAATATACAAAATGAAGAGAATCCAGACCACCGTATTGTTGCTATGACGGGGTTCGAAGCCGCGGCCATGTCCGCATATCCAAATGTATTCCGACAGCAAATTGAAGAAGACCCAAAAAAGGACCAGCATTTTGTGTCCAGAGTCTTGTTTTATATGACGCCCGAACCGAATGTATTTGTGGATATCAGCGGGGAACCTTTAAGAAAGAAGAAAGAAATCGGTACAATCTATAAATCACAGTTGGATTTGATGATATCCGAGATTGACGCCCGGCTGCGAAATATGGGGTTGGATCCAGAAATCATGGACATGGGGAAAGAAGAAATATGGGGCACAATTTGTGAATCGATGGCGGAAGAAACCGCCGGCTTTGCAAATAAATTCTATGATCAACATCCAGATTTGGCACCCAAAATAAGAATGACCCACGCAGAATCATTTCGGCTCTATTTCTTGGGAGCGGTTGAAAAGTTGAGAGATTACCTCCCCAAGGATTTACTCACATTATAAAATCAAAATTACAAATATGAAAGAAAATAGAACGGAGAAAAAGGAAGAAAAAAAATGTATTCAGAAGAAAAGGATAAAGAATGTATTGAGAGAAAACGAAAACTTTTACCCCTCTTGAGCGATTATATCGATAAATATGCGCAAGAAAAACCGGAAGAATTAGCCTTGATCGAATATGATACAGGGAAGGAAATTACATGGGGTGAATTTATGATGAACACTAAGGCATTTGCTGCCAAATTGCTGGATATGGGACTCGGCAAAGGTGATATCATTGCCACGACCCTCCCATTGCTTAAGGAACACATATACCTTATGTTTGCTTGTTTTAGAATCGGAGTAATTATTGCCCCGTTAGATTTACGTTTAAAGCCCAGGGAAGTATTTCGATGTTTTGCTAACATTAAGCCAAAAGCATATTTTTTTGTGGGAAAAACAGAGATTGCCGATTTTCGACCGATGGCTGCAGAATTAATGGATGCATTCCCGAACTGCCAGCATTGGATACAATTTGACATTAATCCCACCCATATTATGCGGGGTGCCACCGGAATTGTGGAATTTGCCGAGAGTATTGAAAAAACATTCATCGGTGCATTGTTAACTGGCAGAGTAAAGAAAGCACATAGCTTGGTTAAAAAAGATGATCCAAACTTAATAATCTTTACCACGGGCAGTACCGGATTTCCGAAACCCGCACTTTTAAGCCAGCATAATATCCTTATCCAAAATATTGGACTAAAGGTAGCTTTTGATATTGATGAAGATGACATCATGTGCGTGAATTTACCACCTAGCCATGTTGGATGCGTCACCGAACAATTATGCACTACCATCTATGCCGGCGGAACTAATGTTTTACTCCATATTTTTGATCCTGAAAATACATTGGATGCCATAGAAAACTACAATATCACCATTTTGGGTCAGATCCCGGCATTATTTGCCATGGAATGGCGGTTACCAAAATATCAACATTACGATCTTTCATCACTTAAGTTTGCCTTGTATGGCGGGCAGGCTGTTTCCAAAGAATTCCTTCAAAAGCTTAGTAGTATGGCACCTAAATTTGGAACAGGGTTGGGTTTAACCGAAACTGCGGGATTTGTCACATATACTCCTCTTGATGGCACAATTGATGATATTTCAAACAGTGTTGGCTATGATTCCCCTCTGTGTCCCATTTCCATCAGGGAAAAAATGAAAAAGAATAGGAAAGCCGGTGAAGAGAAGCAAAAAGGAGAAGTGGGGCAGATATGTTTTACGGGAGAACAAATCTTTTTGGGATATATGAATGACAAGGAAAACACAAATAAGACCATTTCGAAGGATGGATACTGCTATACTGGAGATTTGGGATACTATGATGAAAAAGGACTTCATCTCGCGGGGAGATCGAAATTTGTAATCAAGCCCAAGGGATACCAAGTGTTCCCCACCGAGATTGAAAACTTTGTGAAAGAACAATTCCCGAACCAAGTCGAATATGTAGGATGCGTGGGAGCCGAACATGAAGTATTCAGTGAGGCCATTATCTGCTTTATCGGGTTAAAAAATGGACAGCAATTAGAAAAATCCGAAGTAGAAAAAACCTTCAAAGAACTCGCAGCCTATAAAAGACCAAGCCACATTCAATTTATGGACTCCGAGCAATTTCCTTTAAACAGGGTCGCCAAGACCGATTATGTAAAATTGGAAGAATTGGGAATTGAAATTGTGCAAGATCTTAGAGACCAAGGAAAATGGGATAAATAATTAAAAAAAATCATTTTGCTATTACTTTTTTTCTGTAATTCTAAAAGGAATATATCCAGGAGATTATTTCATCAATACTTGCTTCTGAAAATGGCCTATCCAGATACCACAATCCATGGGCGAGATCTTCTGCCTTTGTGTATTCAACCACATAATCCAAAGCCTGTCGGTATTTTTCCTTAGGAATCCCCATTTTTTCAGGAGAGTACTGTACACCCACAGTATCGAGGAATTCCTTTACCTCATCAATGCTAAAGACAGACCGATTCCCCTGCAATTTTAATACAATAAGCACATTCAAGCTCACCAACGCACCATGGGGATAGGGGCGGGGATTAAGCTTTTCAAGAGCATAGGCCAGAAAATGCTCGCTTCCTTCTTCGGGCCTGGCATTTCCCCATTCTTCACTCAAGATAACCTCGCCTAAAAGAAAATCCTCCACTAACATCTTGATTCCTTCATTACTTAGGTTATGAATTTCCTCTGCCGCAGGGAACATTTCTTTTTTCAATAAATTCTTGGTTCTTTGAAAGATATTTTGATCAAAATCGTCATCAAATTCATCTCTCGCGATAAGCCAATCCCCTAATGCACTAGCACACGAAATGACATCCCCCACTCCCGCATAATTAAGATGTGGAGGGGCGGTTCGAATAAGATTATAGTCAATAATGATTTTATCTGCCCGAGGGGCATCAATATATCGTACCCGGTTTTCGTTTCTGATCCCAACTGCTTCACATAAAAACGCATCAACCGAAATTATAGAAGGGATTAGAATAAGGGGGATTTCCCATTTTTTTGCTAAAAATTTTGCGGTATCGCAAGCCACTCCGCCCCCGAGACCAACCACAACCTTATAATCACCCGCATTTTCTTTGGCTAAAGAATCAATATCGCTTAATTCCATCGTTCTGCAATATATTACGTTTTTTGGTTTAATTGTGATCTGTTCGGACCACTTATCCCAAGGAATAGATTGAGTGGCGATTGCATAATCTTCCAAATCCTCTAAAGTATTTTTGGCCAAATTTTCACCAAATATAGGTATGACTGCCATGGGTTAGATAACTCAAAAAATAAGAAAAATTTCTCGGCGTTGTGTTTTTTCAACAAAAATTAAAAAATTGTAAGAGAAAATAGAGGTTAGAGAATAAAAGAAAATAGAGGTTAGAAATTGGACCCAAATTCATCTATTAGATGATTGAGATTATTGAAGATATCGATTGACATCATCAGGCATTTGTAAAATATTACTAATTAAATTGGGAATTTCCTTAGGTTGGTTTTTATCGATTAGCTCTTTTGCCATTCCCCGGTATTTTTCGCTTAGATCATTTTTTCCAAGAAGCTTCAATTTGCTTGAAAAACTATAAAGAGAGATATATACATCCCTATAATTAAGCTCAGAAAGTGGTTTTCCTCCAACATTCTTTACCGTTTTACTTACGGCATCTTTCGCTTTAGAAAGGAAGTGACTTACTTTATACTTCGTAGAATCGATTTGATCCTCCAGTTGACGTTTTTGCCTCTGGCACCATTTCAATTTTTGGTTATTACCGAGTTTAGAGGAGATATTGGTCATTGATTCGATAATATCTATCTTTTTATAAAGATTGGTGGTTTTAAGAAATTTTTTATCGAGAAACTTAAGTTCCTCTTTATATTTCTGCTTCTGCTCTTCTTTCAATCCTGTGATTTGTTCCCCTAATTCCCCGGAAGATACCGAGTCGAAAATCCCTTCACATTCATTAGTAAGGCATACCATAATCTCTAAGTCAAGTACATCAAACCTACTGCGATTTCCATCCCAATCGTGAAAGAGCTGTTCATGGTTATATAGTATTTTAATTAACTTTGGAATAAATTGCTTCAATATTTCTTGATCGCCCTTATCAGTAATTGAAACAATATCGATGTCAAGTTTCGCAATATGATTAATATTAACGGCAAAATTTCCCATTTCTAAATTTTTCAAGCCTTCTTTTGAGGAATCTTCGATTATCTCCTTCACAAAAGAACGAATTGCACTAAAAAACGAGGAAAATAATTCAACCTTATTGGGATCCATTTTTTTCTCGAAGGTTTTCTTCCATAACATTAGTCCCGATGAAGATTGATAAATAAACAATGAATATAACATAATGCTCTCCCAAATTTTTAAAATTTGTAATTGATTACACAGTATTCACATCAATTACAAAATTTTTATACTACTATTATATACTTAAACAAAAACATAAAAAAACTTTCCCTTCTCAGCTATTTTTGTGGATTGAACACAAACTTTCTCTGTTCAGTTATCAAAACATCCATTAATATATCATGAGGTTTTTTTTTTAGATAAAACGGAACAACAGAGATTTCCATGGCTAAAGCAACCTTCTTTAGGAATCCTTTGCCTTGAAAATTATGACTTTCTTTAGAGGCTCTTCCCAGAAGTGTATCATAATACCCCTTTCCGTAGCCCAATCGCAAACCGTTTCTATCAAACACTAACCCAGGAACTATCGCCAAATCTATCTCGCGGATATCTGCAGAATATTCTGGTTTTCTTATTGGTTCCATTAATCCAAACATCCCTTTTTCCACCTCATTTTCGATATCCCACACCTGATAAATATTGAGATCAATAGTATTATCAATTGAACAACGGGGGAGATATAAACTTTTTCCTCTTCGAAGAATCTCATTAAGTAAAGGGACAGTATCAAATTCTCCAGTTTCAACCTTACCATAATAAGCAAGGATATGTTTGGCTTCCCTGAATGCCGGCATTTGGTAGAGAGTATGAAGAATATTTTCAAACTTTTGCTGCCTTTTTCGAAAAGGAATAGATTTTCTTTGTTGCATGACAAATTTCCTTAACGCGTTGGGCTCTTCGGGGTACTTCATAGTTTTAATGCACATTCACTACAATATTTTCTTTTTTGAATATTCTCATAACATTAAAGCCACATTGATTTTTGATTTTTTGCATATAAGAGAGGGAAAAATCGGTGATTAATAGGATTACTAATAAGGGCGGATAAAAAAATAGAGATTGTAGGAATCTACTTTATTAAGAGTTTAGGAGAATTATTCTGTTTGTTTTCCTTTATTTGTGCCAAACGGAAAGCCCATAAATTTGTATAGACCATTAAGGCCTCTTTATTTTCGAAAATAAGTTTAAGATGGGGATCCGTCCCTTGGATCACTTTGAGATCAATTTTATCGTGAATACTTTTCATATGTGCATGTAAATGTTTCCCATATTCCTTTAAAGAGGTGTGAGGGTCAATTTTCAATCGAAAAACTCCATCCTCTCTTGAAAAATCGGGGAGATTCTTTAAAAACTCAATAAATGGTTGTTTTTCGGGAAAATCCTTATGATAGGTTTGGATGAGATCATGAATTTTTTGTGGGATAGTTGCGGTGAGCTTAAGCCTCTTTTCGGGACTCTTCCAAAAATAGATAACTCCATTCGAGATCCGCTCCACAACAAAAACATTTTGGGTTAGCGCGTTTACAAGATTTGCATATTTATGAAAAATCCTCCTGATGCTCTTGTTTTTTGATATGGATTTTGTGAAACACGGATTTGATCGCATATGTATTATATTATACATTTAGGTATTAAATCATTACTTAATATTGGCCAAATAATCTTGTCTGTTTATTTTAAATTCCTCTGTCAAAAATTAGAAGAGATTATGGAAAGATTCTTAATTAAAAATAATCTCAAATTCTTTAAATCAAATAGGTTTTTCAAAAAGAGAAAGAAAATAGTCGGATTTTTGTCCAAATTAGAATTACATTTCTATTTTTTAATTATATTTAAAGGTTTTTTTTCGGTTGGATTTGATTCCCGTATTACAAAATTCGAAAAAAATGACAATTTAGAATAAAGGTATGATTAACACATTTGTAAGCACTCAAAAATACAAAACAAATAGGTTGAAAAAAATGACTTTAAAACTATATAAATATATGAAAAAGCGAGGGTTTGGAGAAACTCTCGAAACTCTTGCCGGATTTAAGGACAATAAGGCCGTCCAGAAGAAATTCTTTGAGAGATTTGAAAAAGAACAGAGCTACTATAATGCATACCTCAGGGTGAAAGATATTCTCATCAAAGAAAAAATTATTGCTTTCGAATTGAACGAGGAAAATGAGAAAGTAATAAAATTAACCGAAAAAGGTCAGGATTTATTCAATAAGATTCAAGAGATTGAGAAAATCCTGGCATAACATGCTTTACTTTTTTTCTTTTTTGTTAAGTTTTTTCAAGTTAAAAGAAAAAAGTTAAAAAAATATTCATTTCAAAATCAATGGCGGAAAACTCTTTTTCCACAAAATACCAAGGAAACATCCAGTTCATCCGCTTTTTCGATCACCATATCATCGCGAATTGAGCCGCCCGGATTTAATACTGCTTTGGCCCCTGCCTCCACTGCAGCCTCTAAACCATCCGGAAATGGGAAAAACGAATCGGTACCCATGACACTATCCGTCAAGTCATGCTCGAATTCTTCCGCTTTTTGTGCTGCCAGTTTAACCACATGTACCCTACTTTGTTGCCCAGCACCAATACCTTGTGTGTAAATCCCGGTATCATATCTTTTGGCAAACACCGCTGAGTTGGATTTAGCCCATTTACAAACCCGATAGGCAAAGATAAGGGCCTCCTTTTCTTGATCGGACACATCTTTTTTGGTCTTTACATCCCATTCCATGATAATATCTTTTGAATCGTAATCTTGGATAAGCACTCCACCAACCAGACCTCTAATTTCTGGTAATTCATACATCTCCGATCGCCGTTCCAATAAATCATCAAATTCGATAATTCGCATATTTTTCTTCTTCTTAAGGATCTTAAGTGCCTCTTCTTCAAAAGAAGGTGCCAATAGTACCTCTACAAATACATTTTTTTCGTTAATAATGTAATCGGCCACTTCTTCGGTGAGTTTTTGATTGAATCCCCAAATTCCTCCGAAAGCGGACATTGGATCCGTTGAAAAAGCCCGTTTACAAGATACTAATTGAGATTCATAATCCACCGCAATTCCGTTAGGAGTGGTGTGCTTGAAGATAGAGGTCACAAATTTATCCGAATGGGATTTATGGAAATCAGAAAGCACTTGAATGCAAGAATCAATATCGAGCCAATTATTAAAAGAAATTGCCTTTCCATGAAGTTTTTTAAGATCTTGTAATCCAGCTGCACTCTCAGAATCACCGTAGAAATAACCTCTCTGGTCCCAATTCTCACCGTACCGGCATTTTTGAATCTTTTTGTAATGTTTTATTAGGATCTCGGGAAATTCATCATGATCGGCATCTTGTGATTCTTTCTCGAGATATTGATCACTAAATTGTTTATTTAGGTAATTTGCAATGGTAGTATCGTAAAGGGACATGGTCTCAAATACCTGTTTCGCAAGTTTCATCCGGGTTTTTTCTGATACTTTGCCTTCATTTTCATGCATTTCGGTGATAATCCTATCATACATAGAAGGATCGCTCACGACCGCCACATCCTTGTATGATTTCGCCGCCGCCCTTATTTGGGTTGGACCGCCGATATCAATCATTTCTAAAGCCTCATCTAATGAAGTTTCTGCCTTTGAAATTACATCTCGAAAGGGATAGAGGTTGCATACTACCAAATCAATGGGGGGGACATTATTTTCCTCTGCCTCTTTAAGGTCCTTTTCATTAGATCTTCTCATTAATAAACCGCCATGGATTTTAGGATGAAGTGTTTTTACACGTCCATCAAACATCTCTGGGAACCCAGTGTAATCCGAAACTTGAGTTATCGGGATATCCGCAGATTCAAGCTTTCGGGCAGTTCCACCCGTTGAGATGATTTCAATTCCGAAATCCTCAACCAGTTGTTTCGCAAAATCGATAATTCCGGCTTTATCAAATACCGAAATCAGCGCACGTTTAATAGGTTTCATAATTCAATTAGGAATTTGCTGTATAATTATTTTTTCCGTAGATCTTATTAATGAGAGAACAAAAAATATTGATCCAAAAATCTTATTCATCAAAGAAAAGTAAGCAACAATAGGGATCATCAAAAATAAGAAAAAACGAAAATTGAGGAGGGATTCTTTCAAGCGTGATAATTTGATTAAGTTATACGGGGGAAACCGAGATAGAATTCATGCTTCAAATTTATTACCGCAATTAAGACAAAATTTGGAATCGGCAGGATTTTTTTCTTTACATTTAGGACAAATGAGCGCTTTACTCTTGACGGCTTGTTTCTTTTTCTTCCGAATTCTTCGCTTTCTTTTCTCTCTCTCTTCCTTTTTCTTTTGCTCCTCAAGTTTCTTTTTCTGAAGCTCTTTCATCTTTCTTTTAACTTCATCTTTCTCCTTGCTTTTTGCCCTTGCTTGCTCTGCCTTCTTCTTTTGAATTTCTGCTTCAGACATTTCCTCGATCTTAGATAATTTAATTGCGGTTTTCCATAGTGCATCTAAATCCGGGAGCTTTTTATATCTCTTCCGATAGGCATCAATAAATTTCTTGGCTTCTTTTTCCACTATCCATGAGCCTTGAAGTTCCACATATTCTTGCAAGGCCTTTACAAGCGTATCAAAGTCAAGCAATTGTGGAGTACCGCACATAGGACAGTGAGAATTTCTGGTAGAATACATCCAATGACATTTTGGACATGAAATTTCAAGTTCTTTCCGTGGTGGAGCTCGTGATTTTTTTGATGGCATAAACTTCAAATCGCCTTATTTTTAATGTAACTTTCGTTTTTTTCAATAAAAGATTTTCCCAAATCCAAAAAATCAATAATTTATTAAGTAATTTAGGCAAATGGAATAAGATCCAGAAAAAATACCCAAAAAATGAATATCTTGATGTTAATAGTTAGTTATTGATAACTTAAGTATTAAATATTCAAAAGGGCACTATCTAATTAGATCGTGTGGCTGGGACTCTTTCTCCGCGGAGGGAGACACTCTTCCAATCTTGATATTATGAGATTCCGATATCCCTTGCACTCCACCGTAAATGAGACCATTACTTAGGCCATCAGTAAGCTGATTTAACACAGATTTAACGGGGCCCACAAACGGAACATATCCCGAAACACCTTCGGCCAACCCTTTTGCCTCTTCCACATAGCGATCAGCAACAAATTCACCCACGGAACGGGCTTCCGCACTACCCATCCCGCGATATACTTTAACTTTCCTTCCTTGAATAGTATCTAAATAACCTGGCGATTCCGTACAGCCCGCGAAGAAGTGCCCGGTCATAATCATATCTGCACCTAACGCTAAGGCCTTTACCAAATCCCCGGGATATTTAAACCCTCCATCGGCAATAAGTGAAATATCGGGGTTGTAGTCTTTAATTGCATCTGCCACTTCGGCGGTCGCAAAGAGAGTTGGTGCTCCGACACCGGTCTGAACCGTGGTTGTACATATACTGCCGCTTCCCATACCCACCTTTATTCCAATAAATTTATCCTCGGGAAATTCCGCAGAAGTAAGAAGATGTTCGGCGGCCTCATATGTTCCGATATTTCCGACCACGAATTTTGCATCCAAGGTTTCCATCATCTCCCGAGCACCATTGATATCAATTTTCTTGTAAAATTCCGCAACATCGGTCATCATGATGTCCGTGTAATTGGCAATTTCTTTTAAAGTTTCCAAAGAATCGGTACTTGTGGGTAAAAACGGAGAGCATCCCAAAGCACATAATAATCTCCCCTTGTCATCTTTGGCAGCGTCGGGGTAATTTGGTTTTAAATCTTTTTTCGTAAGGAGC
The DNA here is from genome assembly GCA_964513765.1 of uncultured archaeon. GTDB lineage: Archaea > Asgardarchaeota > Lokiarchaeia > Sigyniarchaeales > Promethearchaeaceae > CAZEPC01. The sequence continues at coordinate 381 of CAZEPC010000125.1, read as the reverse complement.
CCCTTAAGCTTATTATTTTCATCTACAAGGGGAATCTTTTCCTTCCGGATTTCATATAATTTAGAGAGGGCATCTTCACGGGAAACATTAGGGGGTAGACAGACTGGATTTTTGGTCATAATATCTTTTACTTTACCTGTTTCATTTGGATCAAAAGGGAGATCTCGGGAGGTCACCATCCCCACAACTTGATAATTATCATTGACTACCACAAATCCGCTAATTCCCAAATTATTCATATTATTTCTGATTTGGTTGATTGTCATATCGGGCGTAACCGTTGCTACATCCTCAATAATAAAGGAACGCGCCCTTTTCACCTTCTTAACCATTTCAAGTTGTTTATCATAGGGACAATTCCTGTTAATCACGCCTAGTCCG
>CAZEPC010000124.1:0-11837 GCA_964513765.1 uncultured archaeon | reverse complement strand
GAATACGCCTCTGACCGAAAAACATGGATACAATTATATAAAGATTACACCAGCATGGGAATGGACATGGAGAAATCCCTTCAAGTTATCTCGGAGATCTTTAATAAAGACACCGAGGAGATCAAGGCATTCCTTAAGAAACATGATGAGCTGTAGTGTCTTCTCTTTATTTTTTCGCTTTTTCATCATTATAGTGTTAAATCCAATCTCAATACTCTCATCATAGGGAAAAAGAGTTAAAAGAAAAAAGCTATTTCTTCAATTGGGATGATTGGATATATTTATCCTTGATATGCTTGAAATTTTTGGCGGATTTCGGATTCTTGTTTAAATCCATGAATGATTTAGCCATAGTCTCATTTCGGGAACTGAATTCAAAGTCTGATATATTAGTCATTCCTTTCTTTAGCGACTTCTTTACTTTGTGGATTTTTTGTATAACCTTTGGATATTTCCATACTTTTTGATACCTATAAAACAGTCCTGCTAATCCAACCAGTGTACCTCCGAAGATATACAATGCCCAAGTGGGGAGTCCTCCTTGAGAATCTGAAGGATATGCTGCAACTAGACTGATCTCGAATGTATCAAAATCATAATTTGGCCCCTTAGACACGGTTATGTAGACTGTATAAGATCCTTCTTTTACGTTTTCCATGGGTATTTGATAATATCCTTCCTTTGCAATAGCTTCCCCGGATCCATATTGCCATGAATATGTCACGAAGGCATCCTCTATAACTTTTTGGCTTTTACTTTCTCTTAGGGTTAAATTTAGAGCAATACTTGTTTCAGGTTCTATTACATACGAGATATTTCCCTCCAAAGTTGAGATATCCGTACTTATTTGCTCTATCTCAAGTTGAATTGTATATACCGAATCCTCATAATAAGCATGCTCACCAATCATTGAAATGAAATGAACTCCTAGGCCAAAATCTTGGGAATCTAAATTAAATACGAAAAAGTCTCCCTTTTGGATGGCTTCCGCCTCTTCTTCCATAGGACTATTTATAGCCATACTTGCATCATTAATGTATTTATTTGTTTGTTTATCTTTCATCCCTACCGCAATTTCGAGTGTTTCCATGATCTCCATCTCTATTTTATTACTCCCTGTGAGTTGGGTTTCGTTAATATAGATGTCCAACATTGAAGTTCTCTCAATTACTTCTATTCGAATGAGGGCATATCCTTGTTGATAGTTTTGATAATTTGCATAAAAGGAGATCAAATGGGTTCCCAAACCTAACCCTGTGCTGTTAATGAGGAATTCATATTGATTTTCGCTCTCCGAGTATTCGTAATCCTCTTCATCAATGCTTGAACCTATCAATGACACATTTGCATCAATTAACGGCTCATTGGTACCCCTCTCTGCGTATATTCCAGTTAGATTAACTTGATTTTTGATTGGCACATTTATTACCGGGGATTCGGTCACATTTTGCATGTTTAGAAAGACAGAGGTGATGGTTTGTCTACCGATTATGTTTATTCCTAACTGTAGGGTTTGCTGATCATAATATGTCCCCTTTATACTGACTTGAAGGGTATAGATATCTGGTGCTAGGGTGGCGGATGTGTTAGCCATTATTCGATAAATTCCCGCATTAGCACCTGTAAGTTCCTCAATTATATAGTCATCCACCCAGATTACATCGACTTCCGCAGATTCAATTCCTTCACCAGTTGAAGAATCGGTATAATTAAAGTCAATAGAGAAGGTTTCGTTCCAAATAATTGATGTATCGGGACTACCGACAGTACTGAAGGTAGAATCCCGGTCGGGCGTCTTTATGACAGCGGTATATCCCACATTTAGTGTGATATTATCTAATGTAAGGGTGATAATCTGTCCCAATTCAAAATTATCGGCAATATGTAACTTAATCTCAAATGTGATGTTTTTATTTATGGGAATGAGGGATTTTACATCATATCCGCTTGTTCCCTTGGCCGATTGTACATTAAGACTGGCGTTTTGGAGATTTAATCCCTCAATATGTTCATAATTATCGATGTAGTACTTTAGCTCGCTGTTTAAGGAACTGGTGGGCCAAAGGGTATCAATCGCATAATCAAAATCTAAGGTTGCATTATCTATTTCGATATTTACGGTGGAGTCGGGGTAAAGTTCTTCATAATAGGTTTTATTAATCATTTTTCCGGTTTGATCCCATGATATACTGCTGAGCTGATTTATTTTTCGTTCCCAACTTATGGACATATTAAAACTATTTATGCGGATGTAATGCCATGTATCTATATCGGTGTGCCAGCTGTCTTCGCACCAGAGTCGTATTCCCAAACTAATGGTGAAGTTTTGATGATCCGTATTTAACACCGATTCTAAATACAAAATAAGGCTTTCTTTGGATAGAACATTCATAAAAGTATCCTCCAAATTACTGGTTTGTCCATCAGCATCACTGCCTAGATCCACCGTTTGGTAGAAGGCTAGTTCATATTCTTTTTCCTTTGGGATATCAGATATTAACACGTAATATCTGGCATAATCATAGGTTGCATGTTGTTCTATCCCATCTCCTGCTACATCTATTCCTTCATTCGTGCCATCTCCATCTCCAACAACCGACCCATTGACTGTAGCATTTAAGGAAAAATCGGTAATTTTATAGTCGCTTAGATTTGTCGGCAATGATATGTTGTAGTCCCAATGAATGCTCGGGGTTTGATCGGGTGTTTCGTACCAGAAATGAGAGATATTGAAACCGTTTGCGTCTGTGCTATGATTATCAGGAAAAGTGGGAAAATCGGGATTTTCAGTTACGATCCAATCGGGATCGAGGGGGTCGGCTTCGAAGTAATAGGAATCCGAATCTCCTTCTGTGGTGAGACTCGCGTTCTCCCCGGTGAGTGCTCCCCCTACATCATCTACATCTTCGGTTTCGGCTTTTTGCCATTCAGATGTCCCCTCCAGCTTATCAAATCCAGGGTCGTACAGAATCTGGTGTTGGTTAGGAAATCTTTCCTCTGTTATTGATGGTTGAGGTATTGTAGTTTGTGAATTTGTCGTTTTCTCCGAATGTAAATTTGTTTTTCCACTTTTTTGAAAGGTGGAATTATTGATTGAATTTGGACTTGTAGCGAGCTGTATGTAGGTTCCAATGAACAAAAAGATAAGACCCATTCCTATTAACCATAATTTCTTTTTTTTAATATGAGAAATTATGTGATTAGCATTTTTACCCATTTCAAATTTATTTAATTTTTGGCTTTTTTGCGGTTTTTTCCCATAGGCTAAATTGTGGTTTATTCTTTTAATTTTTCTCATTTTTTTATCCCTCCTTTAATTGCGTAATCCATGATTTTATTTCTTTGGAAAAGTAATTATGCAGTTCTTTGGTAAATTGTGGTTCTGAATGAAGTCTTTCTTCCCATTCCTTCATTTTATTCATTATTTCAGGGAATTTGTCTAAATTCTCTATTTTGTGATAAATTTCTGGAAGTTTTTGGGCAATTTGTATGATTGAGAGATCTGAGAGTTGTTTCTCCAGAAAAAACAGTCGCCGATTGATCTCTTGAATTTTTTCAGGTATTTCATCGGTTTCTGTGGCATTCTTTTCACCCTCTTGCGTTTGAATCTCATCTTCAGCTGCTTTGTGTGCTTGTTTTTGTACTGCTTGAATTTGTTTTTTTTGCTGTTTTTTTCGTTTTTTATCCTCATGAACTTTCTTGGATCCTTCAAAAGTTTCTTGCATTTTCTTGATAGCTTCGGCGGCTAAGCTTTTTTGCTGGGTGGCAACGCTTATGTCTTTGGAGGCTCCAACCCATGCATCCTCCAAAATCGGCACAAATGCTTTAAGATGTTCTTTCACTATACTTCCGATTCCCACCACCTCTCTCTCCATTTTCCCGTCCGTTCTTGTATAATTAACAAATCCTACCACCACCTCTTCATAGTCCTTATGCATTCCCCATAGTGCGTGCTCCTTTCTTTGTCTTCTGATTAAAATATTGTGATGTGGTTTCAATTTGGTCAATATTTTTTTTTGTTTTTCCTCACTAGGATCAATTGCGCTCGTAATACGTATTTGCACATGAGTGGGGGCATCAATGAGAGGTTCGACGTCTATGTCAGTAAGCTGAGGTGCGACAATTAAAATTCTCATTTTTGTATCGCTCAAGCTCTTCTTGATTTGTGCCTTCATTCCCTTTTCACTTTGAATAAACCAAACATTTGTCATTGAAAACACTTTCTTTTCTTGGGCTTGGTTCCAGAATTGGGCAATCGCACTACTACTCAACCTTATTCTCCCTTTAATCTTTGTGATTAAATCGGTTAAAGTCTTTAGGATTTTATCTGAAAAGTTTTCTTGCAATTCTTTAAAAGCTTCATTTATTTGCTCCGTCATGTCTCCCACATCCGTTTGTGCATCTTCCAAAGTACCTGTGAATTCCTTCTCGGATTCATCGAAGACATCCTTTACATGCGTGGTCACATCCTCGATCTGTTCTGGGATCTCTCTCACTTTATTTATCACAGCATTAATTATTAATTTAAAAGCAGAAACGAATCTACTCTCCATATCATCATGGATTTTGTTTAGTTCACTTTCCAAAATATCTGAAAACATAGATTCTACGGTTTTTTTAATTACCCCAAGATGAAGCTTTTCTAAGTTTCTTGAAACTTTGGTTTCGATGAACTTGAAGTTTTTTTCTAAATTTTCAACTTCTCTTTCAATTAAATCGATTAAATTATTTCTCAAACTGGTTATTTGAGGTACTACATTTGTTTGCTCTTGGAGTGTTTTAAGTCCTTTGTAGATGTTGTCTCTTTGTGTCTCTAAAGAATCTGTGGCGTAGTCAAAAATCTTGACAAGATTTTGGTTGAAATCGCCTAAATTTTTAATTCCTGTGCTATTTTGTTTGATCTCCTCAAATTTTTCCATAAGATCTTGGGGGATAGTTTGATTCATTTCTGTTAAGAAGGTATCAAACTTGACCAATTGATCAATAATTGCTGCATATGGAGGTAAGGCTTCATAATAATGTATAGTTCCTTGAATCTCCCTGAATAATCTTTTTTTCACAAGATTTTGGGCGATTTTCTCAGTGTCCTTAGGTGGTATGGACACGAGTAACGACATTTCCCCAAGACTAATGGGCCCTTTTCCTTCACATTCCATATAGAGTTCAATTTCTGCGCCTCTCAACCCAAGCCCCTCTAATACCTCTTGAATGGAGTCCCTTTGTTCTTCTTTGAGCTTTATCTGTTTGAGAGTTTCAGTTTTTAGTTCCTCGATTTTTTGTTTTCTTTTTTCCAATTTATTTTCTCTTTCTTCTTTTCTTTCTTTTGCACTCTCTTTTTCTTTTTCTTCTTTAATTCTCTGTTGTTCTATTTCTTTTGGTTCTTTTACATGAATTTCTTCTTTGATATTTTGTTCAGTTCCTTTCCCAGTTTCTCCGCCAGTTTCCCTTTTCGCTTTTTTCTCCCTTTCTGTTTTCTTTTCAACCTTATCTTGTTCTTTTTTTTCTATTTTCTCCACTTGAATTACAATCTCATCATCTTTCTCTATATCTTCGATATCTTTTTTATTGAGTTTTAAATCCTCTTTTTTTTGTTTCTCTTCATCGCTTTTTTTAATTTTTTGTTCACTCATATTTTTTGTCCTCCTATATTTCAATGTTTTCGTTATAAGTTGTTTCCAATAGGTCCAATCCGATCTGAGCGATCTCTTTATCCACATAATACATATCGGTGACCTTAGAATCCTTATTTAAAAGTTCAAGAATCCTGGGGATCAAGAATTCAGGAAATGTGATGACCGCTTTTATTTCGCTCACTAATACAACCCATTTTCGCTCTTGTTCATCCTCCAAATACGCGATTATACCAGCTTCATGAAGGATTTCCATGATATCTTTGATATTAACGAATTTTGATGTTATTTTTGGGAATTTAGACAAGGGATAGGTGGAGGTTTTTAATAAGGACAATAAATCATAAATATCTGGGTCCAGTAAAAACGGGGCAAGAAGTTTTGATTCTTCCATTAAATTTGGGAAAGGATCATAATTTCTATAAAATTCATCCTCATATTCCAAATATTGTTGTCCTATATTGGGATCCTTCTCCATCTTTTTGTAGATTTCTGTCGGAGGTTTCCGGATTAAGGCAACATCTTTAACTAAAAATAAATATTCTCCCTCACCAATCATTAACCCTGTGTCTTTATCTCTATGGCCTTTTACCCAGTCTCTTCTAACCAAGCTAAGTTCTAACATTGGTTTTAACACTAATTCAAGGTTTGTATATTCTTTGATGTATTCAATTTCCCCTTTAAGAATATTGCGCGAGATTGGTCCTTGCTGAAGTAATTCTAATGTTTTAAAACGTAACGGATCGGCGAATATTGAAGCAATTTTTTGGATTTTATCCAAGTTTGAAAGCCGGTCAATTTGGAAAAATGCAAAAGAAATTGCCCGTTCCATTTTCTCATTCATTCGATTTACAAACCTTATATCTTTAAAATTCCCTCCCCGTCTCTCCACGAAGATATCTTCAAATTTATGAAACATGTCATGAATTATATTCTCGTACAACCCAATATCTTCATCTAACTCAAAAATTGTAACTATTAGATACTGGGTTTCATCGATTTCTTCGTGATATTTTGAAATAACCTTATAAGGAGTATCCTTCAATTGCCCGATGAAAATATTTTCCTCTTGAGATTCCTCTTCTTTATTTACTTTATACGTGGATCCCGTAGTGTGATTGAAAAATACACTGAATTTATCATCAAGACTTATGAGATCCCATTCCTTTTTCCCATCTTCTTTGATCTCCTCGGCTAATTTAGAAACAATGACTCTAAATTCCGGTTCAATATCTCCAGATGGCATTTTATTCATATCGAATTCATAAACAATTATGCCCACTACCATTTTTTTTTCCTCCTATGCATGATGATTTTTATTCCTCAATATAAAAAGGCTGAATTGTATAATGGAAAGAGTTCCATACCGTTGCAGAAAAAGTGAAACCAATTATCATAAGGACTTATGCTATTATATTTAACAAAAATCTACTTAATAAAACTTCATCCTAATAAAAAATAAAGAGGATTTTTAAATGCCCTCCTCTATTAAAGTTTTGATCTTTTCCCCATAGGCCAAATTAAGCATTTTAATCGTATTATCATGCTCACCCATGGACCTATTTTTCTCAAATCGGGTATCCACGGTTATGTTTTTAAATCCTCCAAGTTAATCTAAGAAGAAGAGGGTCTAAAAATCCATTTTTTGGATATTTTTTGTGTTTTTTTTCATTCCATATATAAGAGATGCCTTTTTTTCATAAATTCAAAATTCCGGCGAGCATTCTTATTATTCATTTATTTTTTGTAAATATATTTTGTCTTTGCCCAACTTTCCCCCATAATTTCCAGCGGAAATCTTCAACACACCCGATTCTTTTTGTAATAATTTTAAGAGCTCTTTGAGCGCCTCTCTCATCATATGAAGTTCAAAAGAATTGATCACTATTTCAATCACACAACAAGTGTTTTTTCCTATTTTGCTCTCCTCAATAAGATCTCTTATGCTGGGACAAAGGACTAACTGGGTTGATATATTGTATTTCATTCTCATCTTTTCCTCCTGACTTATCTCTCCATCAGTCAGATTGTTAAATCCCAATTTTGAGCCACACGCTATGAGTTCCCATATTTGGGCAACATTGGAATGTTCCGTCATCATCTTTCTAATTTTTTCCTGTACCCTCCATGCACTAAATTTCTCATCGAAATGCACAAATAAATTTCCGCCCATTAGACCCTTATATATCGGTATTTTCCGTTCAATGCTGAAATCCCCCCCCATCATAGGAATAAAGACCGTTTCTTGATCTGAATATATGCTACTTTTCACGCTGGAAAATCCATCACCGAAATCACCTAAATAATAATAGGAATCGAAATATCCCTCAGGTGTCTTTTTTCTCTTTGAGATAAATTGGGTGGGGGCGGAAAAAACTCGAATAGAAAGCTGAGGAAAAAGGGTTGTTCTTATTTTTAAATCTAATATCTTATTGAGTCGGTTAATTGTATGTTTTTTTGTTTCATTTGGCAGAGGAATAACCCAAGCACTACACACAATCCCGGCCCTTTGATCAGGTGTATGTTTGTTGGATAGGTATGTTTGGATTCCGAACTCCGCTTTTCCATAGGGCAAACCTGATCCCGCTACGAATTGGGTGCCTATTCTCCGTATTATTTTGGTGCTTGGCCCTGTGATCAATAATGATATACCATATCCCTCCATAATTTCGCAATAGGTTTCCTCTACTTTTTTTGTTGCCATAAGGTATCTATTCAAAGATCTGAATTGATCTAAATAAATGTTATTGTTATGCGATTTTAATATCCAAAATTCTTCAAACGACGATTTTATTTGTAGAAAATACCTATCTATAAATAATAATGAAGGATTTTCCAACCCATCCAAAAAACGAGAGATCTTCCGAACATGATGAGACTGAGGCACATTGTCCTCCGTATTCAAAGGAAAAGATATCGGGGAGCTCGGCATCATACCAGCAGATAATCAAGGGAAACATCTCCACAATTGTGCTTTTAGATGTTATCATCTTCGTGTTGGCTACCATTATTAATTTAATTCCCCCTATTTATGATCGAATCGAAAAAGATTATGGTTTAAAAAACATTACGCCTATCTCTATCATTGTAGCAGTGTATATCTTGATGGCGGCTTTCTTTTCCGTGTTTTGGGGATATAAGATCGATAAAATCAATAGAAGAAGGGTTATGTATTATTCTCTATTTGTGGCAATTGTTGGGATGATTATTTGTGCAATCGCTCCAGTATTTTGGTTATTTGCTGCAGGGCTCCTAATCGCTGGATTCGGATATGGTGCCCAAATGCCGGCAACCTACAGTATTCTTTCCGACATAATTCCTTCCCGTTATTGGGCAACTTTTTACGGAAACTTAGCGGTTTTAATCTCGGTTAGTAAAGTGGCCGGGAATTTCTTTTCTGGTTTTCTTGGGCCATTAAATATCTTCGGAATGGGTTGGCAGTTTCCCTTTTTAATCTTGATCATAATGGCGGCAATGTCCATTCTTTCTCTTTTTTTTATAGATCTCCCAAATCGTGGAGCTAGTGCCATTGAAGTCCATGATAAAGAGCTTGGAGATGATATACGGAATGGGAAAACCGTCTATGGGTACACTATAGACAGAAAAGACTTTATCTCACTTTCAAAAATTAAAACGAACCAGAACATCCTCCTAAGTGGGTTCTTCTATGTAATTCCCGGGGGAGCCATTGAAGGGTTCCTCATATATTATCTTATAGATGGTCCTTTTTCGGGATTTCCGCCGGAGATAAGAACCCAAACTGCCCAACTATTTGCTATGTTTGCGGGTATGGGATATCTTTTCGGGAATCTTTTTTTGGGGCCCAGATTTGATAAGATCAGGAAAAAATCCGCCAAAGGACGTGTAAAATGGATCACCATCGCATTAGGCCTCGCTGTCCCCTTTATTATTGGTGGGCTTTTTTGTATGGTCCCGATCGAATATACCTCTTTGAATTTGCCGGATTCCTTTGTGGGGAGAGAGCTGAGTGTAGTAGCATATCTTGAGATAATTTTTGCGGTTTTCTCTGAGTATCCCTCCTATATAGGGTACTTAATTTTGCTCACCGTTGGGAGCCTTTTTACCTCTCCTGTGGCAATTAATAGAACACCGGTTGTTCTCGATGTTAATTTGCCCGAACATTCCGGCACATCCCAATCAATCTTGAATCTATCCGATCAAGTGGGTCGGGGTTTTTCATATCTATTTTTGGCCTTTCAATATCTTATCTTAAACTGGCTCTTCGTAGAGGTCCAATGGGATGTGCTTTTAATTATTGGGATCCTATTTTATATCCCTGCCGTGTATTTTTGGTATAGAATTTATCAGAATATCGAAAACGACGTGGAGAGTAAACACGGGCGACTTCTTGAATGTATAGAAAAAATGAATCAATAATAAAAATAAATTCTTCTCTAACTTGAGTTTGTTTTCCACCAGCAAATATTTTTTCTTTAAAAGCGGACGATAAGAAATATTTAGGAAAAAAGCTATCATAATCCCTTTAGGAAAGAAAATCATAGTTTCATATGAGGATATAGAATGGGAAAAATTGAGGATCTCGAAAATCTCCTAAAAAGTTTGGATGATTGGGAGAAAGCAGTAACTAATATTCCCGGAGTTAAAATAATTAAAATTCCCGCACGGGATACAATTCCAGAAAGGCTTGCAGTTGAAATAAATCCCGTTGACGAGGCTGGAAATATTATAAAGAAAAAGGGCGCCATTACAATTACCAATGAGGAATTATTTGGAAAATATGCCCAAATCTTTGAAAATGAGAAAGCCATCAAATTAATGGCAAAAATAGAGGAGCTGAGGACTAGGCTCAGCGACTTCCCCATAGAAGATAAGAAAAAACAAAAATTCGAGATTTGAGATTCATAATTTGAGAATTTGAAAAAAAAGAGCAACTAAAGAGAGTACAATACTTATTCTTCAATATTCCTCTCTATTTATATCTATTTTTGCTGCTGCGCACCGATTTTTCAACCTTCAAGATAACATAGGCATATATCCCAGCAAATAAATAGTTGATTGGGTTATAGAATATCGGAATAATTCCATAATAAAACCATACCAAGAGCAAAGAGCCCATAAATCCCGCGAGGGCAAAGAATAGACTAAATAATGCCGTTTTATGCTTCGGGTCTTTGTATCTTAGTATTGCATAAGATTGAAGGCTGTTCGCGCTGATTATATATAACCCGATTATCAATATAGAATAAAGAGAGATAATTCTAAATCCTCCAATAAATATACCCCAGATAAAGATTCCTCCAATTTTATCCAGCCAAAAGTTGGCAATGATTGCCGGTCCCACTAATAAATACATAGGGATGGCTAGCAAGACCAAGCCCAGCTTTTGTGGGAGATAGGCAGATTTTACGAATTTTTGGGTAAATAATTTTCCACGAAATCCTTGGAAATCAGATGCTTTTGGATGCCTTGAATATTTCATGGTTTTATTATTATGGTTATTATTATTTCTATTGGTTTCTTTATGATTAGCTTTACGATTATTTTCAGCTCCTTGTTTAATGGCACCCGTTTCCTCTAATTTATTAATATGTGCGCTCTTTTTCTTGATCCACATCTTAGGTAAAAGAATGCGGGTAAAGGCCACACAAAAGCAAACAGTGATGAGGGCGATAGCTATAGGGTAATAGGGAATTGCTAATGCCATTTGGGTTAGGGAACGGGAGGAAATCGAATTTTGAATGCCAATCACAAAAGGGGTTGTCCGGGTCGTTTTTCCTGATTCTGATTGAACAACCACACTTATTTCGTGTTCTCCATTGTTATAGTCTAAAGGATCCCACGCCAATGTCCATAAATTGCCTTGTTTCTTGGTCAAGTTCCCCACGCGATTTCCATCAATGGACACATATGCCGCGGTTATAGGATTTTTATCAAAGATTAAGGTCCGGATTTCGGGGAGCTGTTCCATTACTTTCACAGGATATTCTTCGGAGATCATTCGGCCATCCATCGGGTTTGTGATAACTGTAGCAGGCCATTCATCAAAGTTCTGTTCGGAAAAGGAAAATAAATCGTGATCATAGGCACATATTCGGTATGAAAAAGTTTCCTTAAAACTTGCTCCCATAATCTCGACCATTTCTCCGTGATTATGCATACCTAAACGATGTACATGGCCATTGAGGAATAAATCAACTCCCCCATCATCCACAATGCGCTTTAATG
>CAZEPC010000123.1:0-11841 GCA_964513765.1 uncultured archaeon | reverse complement strand
CTCCATTCTATAAAAGGATTGACAAAAACCGAAAATTATAATATTGTCTTTTGTCAAAAACAATTCATTTTTTAGGAGTATGTTTGCGTTAAGCTAAAAAGAATGAGAATGAATTTACATAAAAAAGCATACTGGATAGAGAGTTCTTATGTTCTTCGGTTTTTCAATTTTTGAATTTCGGCCTCTAAATCCGATATGTCCTCATCACCTTGTTTTTTTGAGGCTCCTACCGCCGAGGGTGCCGAGGGAAGTGCAGATCGTGTATCAATACTAAGTTCAGCATCAATTTCTGCCAATGCATCATCCACCTCATCATCACTTACAGAATTTACAGATGCCGCTTCCGAGTCTTCTAAGGAATCGGTAACCTCTCCCATCATTGCTTCAATATTTCCAAAACCGAGATCGAGTTGGCTAAGTAAATTTGCGATTTCAGGAGCTTTCACGGTTTGTTGCAATTGACCTAAAATTCCCGCAATATCTTTTGCCACAGAGGAGAAATCGTTCATTGCTTGGGCTTGTTCCAATTTGAATTTAACGCCCTCCATTCTTACCCGAAAGTTATCTGTTGCATTTGCCCATTTTCTAAACTGCAGAGAACTTTTCATATGCAGTCGACTTCCGGATAAATCTCCCGCTTTTCTTCTTTTTATTGCTTTCTTTCGGGAACGTTTGGCCTGTACTTCCATCTTCTTTACCTGACGATTGAGTCTCCGGGTAAAAATCTTTACTCCAATAATGGTAGAGCGGACCGGATCTTTCTTTCCGCCGCTTCCATTTGACACTTTATCTCCTGATAACCATTTTACAAATTTTTTTAATGAACCCATTGTTTATCTTTCTCCTTTTCTTAAATGTAATTCTTAGATTTCTTTATAATTTTAGATTTCTTTATAATTTCTTTAATTCCGATTGCTCTTGAGCCTTTGAATTTCGCTCTCTAAATCACTTATTTCCATATCTGCGTCTGCCTCTGCGTCCTTTGTACTTGACTTGACGGCTTCTGCTTCGGAAGGTGCACTCGGCAGTTGCACTCCGCCCTCAATTCCTTGTTCAACATCTATTTTTTGGAGTTCCTCATTTACCTCATCTTCGGAAACTGCCGTTGCAGAACTATCCTCGGAAACTTCCATAGCTTCCGCCGACTCATTCATGATTGATTCTACGCTTCCGAACCCAGCTTCAAGATCTCCAATGATCTTACTTATTTGGGGTGCTTTTACCTGGAGATTTAATCCTTTAAGGACAGATGCAACATCTTTTGCCACGCCCGAGAAAGATTCTAAGGCTTTTGCTTGCTCTAATTTATATAGAACACCTTGCATTTTTGTTCTAAAATGTTCCGATGCATTAGCCCATTTTCGGAATTGAAGTGCAGATTTCATGTATATTTTTGATTGTTCAAAATGTCCCTCTTTCCGTGCCTCAATTGCCTTTTTTCGGGCTTTTTTCTCTTCAATTTCCATCTTTTTAATCTGACGGGCAAGTCGTTTATTGAATATCTTAACTTTTATCGTAGGCGATACATCTTTGGAATCTTCTTCCTTTTCCGTTCCCATTCCAGATAGCCAATCTACTAATTTTCCCAAAGTATTATCTCCTTTCTAATATTGTGATTCTAGTTAAAGTAGGAAATTTTGCCTTAAAATTTTTTGTTATAAAAGCGAAAATAAAAAAATTTTGAGATTCAATGTTGTACTTCAGATTTTTCTGATTTTTGCAGAACTTTTCTTTTTTTTCCAGACTTCTTGAGATGGATTAAAAACACTCCCAGTACCACAAATACTGCCCCCACTATATTGATTGAAGACATATTTTCCCCATAAATGATAACACCTAAGATTGCACCAAATATTGGTACTAAAGTCATTATGATGGCTAAGATATTACTTGACATGTTGGGGTCGCTTAAAATGAGAGCGGTTATGGTATATAAGAGCCCCGTTATTCCAACGGCCAGAGTTATGAGTATGACCCATTGAAGTCCCGATAATTTTGAGGCATGACGGGGACCGTCAAAGACAAAAAACAAGGGAAGCACATAAAGAGATATAAAAAGGGCCAATGAGAATGAAATTTGGGGACTGGGATATTTTTTGGAAAGTTTGTCCATCTTTATCGTGTAAAGCGCACCAAAAATCGTGGAGGCGATCATTAAGATGTCGCCCACAATGGTTTCGTTTGCGGTAAATTCTAGCGGATACAAGAGCAAAACTATTCCTCCGAATGTCAAAATGGCGGAAATTAGCACGATTTTCTTCGGAATGATTTTATAGATAAGAAAGTTAAGGAGTATAATAAATACCGTAGTTAGGTTCAATAGTAATGATTGATTTGAGGGGGTAGTGTGCGATGTGGCCAAAAAGGAGAGAACCAAGGAAAGAGCAAGATGAAGGGAGGTGATCATAAAAGATTTGAGATCCTTTTTTATAACTCTTTTCAAATCCCTGAAATTTCCTTTTGCTAAAATAAGACATGCCAAGAATACGCTGCCAAATAATGTCCGTAAAAATACATAGGATATTCCATTAAGGGGTGGAATAATCATTTTCGTCAGCACATAAACCGAAGAGAAAAAGCTCACATAGATGAAGATGTAAAAAATCGTTTTCCGCTTAAGATCTGCCATCACATAGAGGAATTTTTTTCCCTTTTTTTTTGTTCCGAATTGTGAAAAATTATCGTTCCGTTTGTATTTTTGACATTCTGGCTTTTGAGTTAAAAGAAAAACACTTTTTTAGTTGGTTGATCATAAAATGGATATGGAAGATCTGATATCCCAGCTCCCGAAAAAATTTATTCATAAAGATAAATACGGCCTCATAAATCTTAGTGCAATTCTCTCTGAATGCAGTAAAGACCAAATTAAAGCCATTGCGGATGAATTTGGTTTACCTTCTGAAGAAATCAAAGAAAAAACAAGAGATGAAATAATAAAGGACTTGATTTATCTCCCATTAAATCCTCTTAAATTGCCGGGCGTTCTTCATCCTTTGGAATATCTCGGGAAGAAATTACTTAATTTTCCCCCCATTAAACATATGATAAATAATTTTGATTTTATTTCAAGAAAAGAACTTATCGATGCGTTTGCGGATTATTGTGCGGATCTTCAAATCAACGTTTTTGATGTGAATGAGGAAAAATACGGGACTATGGATTTATATTTGGTTAAGAAAATTGCCAGACTTAGGACTGAGTCGGTGTTTGTACTGAAGGGATCCGAGGTTAACGAAAAATATAATCAATCTCTCTTTCAAAGGATGCGGGATTCCGAACAAGTTTCTGATTGGAGGGTATTTGTAACAACTCCATTGGGAGCAATTAGAATTGGTTATGAGAGACTAGTGAAAGATATGGAGGAAATTGGAGCTTGGACATATATTATAGATCCTTTTCATAAAAGGGTTTTGGGGGCAACCAAAGGAGGAAAATCTAAAAATATGGATAAGGATCTTCGGGATGCCTTTATTGAGAAGCTTCCCTCAGAGCCCATTCGGGCTTTATCTCAAGTGGTTAAGCGTTCTAAGTATCAATGGAATGAAAAAGAGGCCTATGATCCGGAAAATATTGTTCCATTTTATTTTGTCTCAAAGGATGGGTTCAAGACGGAATTTGAACCCACTCCACCTAAATACCGCGAGATTTTTCGAACACTCATGATCATTTCAAAGGGTTCGGGATTGCTCATGTATAAATATAATGCAGGAAAAGATGAGTTGGATGAGACCTTGATATCTGGCTTCCTAACCGCAATTGACTCCTTTGTGAATGAACTAAGTGCAGGTTCCGGATTAAACGAAATTGACTATAAGAATCTCAAAGTGATCGGGACGGCAGGCGAAAACGTTCAATTAGTGGCGATGTTAAATGATTCTCCGGATAAGGGTTTTTACGAGCGATTGGAATATTTAACCCAAGAATTTGAACGCGATTACGCCGATGCCATTCAAACCTTTATAAAAAAGGGTTTAGGGTCGTTAGATGAAGATGTTATAGATAATGAAGTGAGAGAGATATTGGCCGTTTAGTGAGAATTTGCCTTGTATAGAATTTGCCTTATAAGAATTTGCTTTTTTTCGAATTTTGCCATTTTTATCTCTTTTCTAATTCCGAGGTTTTCTTAAGTTCCATCAGATCTCGGGCCTCTATTAAAGCTTGGTCGACCTTGTCATATCCGAATTTATTATGGAGTTTTGCTCTTTTCTTAGCCCATAATAATCCCCGAAGCATGGGGATAGTGAAAAATTTCGCAATCTTTGCCATCGTTACCGATCTCTCAAAAATCTCAACACTTTCATCATCCCAACCACCGAAAAATGCCGTCAAAGGCAGCCATATCACAAAGGGAACTAATACCACAAAGATGAAAATCAAAGGGATTATCGCAATCATGGTGCTCCCAGTTATATTTCGCAGTGGTTGATATACTGTGTAATCTAAAAGAATTCCAAAACTATATACAATTAAAGCCGAAAGCGCCGGAGCAACAAAGGTTTGCCACCATCCCACCTTTATTTTCAAGATATTCTTATGGATATAATAATACGCCAAGGGCATAGTTATCAGAACCGAAACCAGATCTCCGCACGGCATAAGCCAAATTAATGATTCTATCCCATAATTATGTGGGATCTTCCATACCACCAGGAAAAGATACCACATTAACAGATTTGTCAGCATCCGTGCCATCGCAACGATAAAATTAAAATTGGGGTGGTTGGTGCTGGTCATTATTTTCCCAGGTAATTGCTCATAGGGCATGAAAAATCTTCGCAATAAGGTAGTTAAGATAAAAGGCACCGCTAAAAGGTAATTTTGCATTCCCATCTCCATAAAGAAATCGGGTAATACAATTATCACCACCAAAAAGATACTGTAAAGCAATATTTGGACGAATGCATCGTATCGAATTTTTTCTCTTATGTAATACCTGCAAAGCTCTTTTTTTCCATTAAGATAACTCTCTGCTATCCCTCCCCCTAAATTTAACTGTAATCCTCTAATAAAGTTCACCAAGCTCTGGGCTAATGCGTATAAAGCAACGAATGTAGTGTACTGAGGAACTGTAAGCCACCAAGATAGGATCAATAAACCTAAAAATGAGTTTATTACTCCGGGCAGCCCCGTTTTCACTCCGTACATAAATGTTTCTTTCGCCAGGTTCCAGTCGAAATCATGCCCAAAGCAATCCTTGACGCTTATATCGAACTTATCCACTTGCTTTTGGAAAAATTTCATACTGAGGAAAAATACAATGAAATCGTCTAGGTATTTTCCGAAGACCAATCCAATTGAAACCGCTAAAAGCACTTTATATTGGGGGTTTTGCCCCAATGTATAACGGAATGCAATAGCAAACCCCACTTCCAAAAACTTTTGCACAATATCTCCTTGAATAAATCTCAATATCTGAGATTTATTGAATTGTTGCAAAGCCTTCAATGCATTGATAAAAACTGATTGCATGGCAGGCCATTGAGTTAGGGAATAAAGGATAAAAATCCATGTAAAATAGACAAGATCTTGGGGTGGTGCATATATCGCCCAAATTGAAATACCTGTGACTTGAAGAACCCCAGTGAGCATTTGGTACCATATAAAATATTGTAAATATTTGACAAGTTTGTCTGGGTTGTGTGTGTTTGCACCAACAAACCGGTTCATCATATTGGAGGTACCTAGGTCGAAAGCAACAAAAATTGCCACAAACACATTAGTGGCCGTTCGATAATATCCATCACATTCGGGAAAAGGGAACATGATGGGATACAGCATAACCCCCACTGTCGCACCAATTACGATATGGAGCATGCTAAAAGAAATATTATACCAAAATCCGGCTAATTGTCGATGAAACCCCACTTCCTCCCAAGGGTCATCTGGTTTAACTTCATCCATTATTTCTTCTTTCTTAATTCCATTCTGTTGACTTTTGTTCTTAGGAGGATTTGATTTCATGGATTTTAAAATCTCGCGTTCTTTTAAAAGTTTGATTGTTGTTTTTTCACAAAAAACAGAGGTAAAAAGTGAAAGGAAATAAATAAAAAGTAAAAAATCAGAAGGATGTGAGGAGATATCCTAAGAAAGTTCTTGATCTATATTCTTAATAACCGTCTGTAGGTTGGTTTTCAGCCGTTTCAGCTTTTTCTCCTTTTGCTCCTTATCAAACTCGGTAATGGTATCTTCCATGGCAAGATTGAAGAACTTCGTGGGAACCATCATTATTTTTTCAAAGAGTTCATCCGCATTCGCAGGTTCTATCTCTCTGATATTTTCAATGAAGGGAAAGACAAGATCTACATAATTTAAAATAAAATCGATATTGCTCTCAAATGTATCACTTATAAGTCTATCAATTGCCCTTTTTCCCATTTCGGTAAGGCTATACACTTTCTTGACCGGCCCTAAAGGTGATTTTTTTCTTTTCCCTTGTATAAGGTTCTTGTCTCTCTCTAACCTACTAAGCATCGGATAAATCGTACCCGATTTTGCCTCCCAAGATCCCGCAAAGAGCTCATTGAGCTGTTGGATCATTTCATATCCGTATTGTCCCACTTCTCCGAACTCTTTGCCATTTTCGTGTTCTGCGCTGTGTTTATTTCGTAATTGCCTGGCTCTTAGCTGAGTTAAAATAAGAATCTCTACAGGACTTAGCCTAACTTTCTTGGTCGTATTTTTAATTTCCGTCAAAATCTTTTTAGCTTTCCCAATCCAAAACATTTTTTTTCCCTTTCATTTATTTGTGATTATTATAAATTTATCCTTCACTTCTTTATTCTTAAAAATTCTACTGAATAAGAATTGCTTTCTTTATCTACTGGTCTTTTTTTAATTTACCCAGCTCTTTATCCACTTGCCTGTCCATCCACGACTTCTTTTCTTTAGTCGTTCCGGTTGAGGTTTTTCTCGGGTTGAAAATAAATACAATCAATAGGTGTGCAATAAGAGCAGCTCCCCAAGGACCAAGTGCCCACCAAATCCAATTAAATGTCATGTCGGTCACCCAATCTGTAAAGACTAGAAACCCTCCGATGATCAAATAAATGCTGGTATGATATATTGCCACAATATTGGAATATTTCACCACACCTTTTTTAAATATCATAAAATATACTACATGAACTAAAAGGCCGATTCCCCATCCCGTAATTGACCATAACGCCCAAGCACTTTGAATTCCATTTTCAAATTTATTGGTTCCGTAATTTATTCCCACTAATAATCCATTTACAACCAAATAGATTATAAGATGGATGAGGAGTGCGGTCCGTTTCACCACAATTTCCTTAGCAATATCTTCGATGGAATCATCGCTAAATTCTGAAATTTTTTTCTTATCTGATTTTTTTTGGTTATTTTCCATAACTATCGCCTTTTTTTAATCCATAGAACAGATGTTCTGTTAGCTTAATTGCTATGTAGTATTAACAAAACATTAATATATAAATCTTTGTAGATCTAACAAGATCTTTTTTTTTCTTCAAAAAATAAAGAAATCTTCAATAATTGGGTTTATGGGGTGTAAAAGATATGAAAAAGAAAAAAATGAATGGAAAATATAAAAAAAATCTCTTAAATACTAAAGACCTCTCAACAACCTGGGTTAATCCCATTTTTGGATATTTCGGGCAAATTTATGGATAGGCCCTTTTTCTGTTTTGTAATATCGAATGAGGAATTTATATGTAAGCTTTCCTGGATCAATCATATAATTTTCATGGGGTAAAGAACCACAGCCTGACCCTCCAATTCCCATTTGTTTCTTATCAATATTTACCGTAAGATTTTCATCCCTAGGATATAACTCATTTATATGTTCAGCTTCCGTTAGTCGTTTCTGAGTATAGGGCCAAGCACTCACGCTTAGGTTTTCTTCTCCGACGAACATCACTCCTTTTCCATGGTCATCCAATAAAGCTACCCACCTAACATCGGTTTTATTGGCATTTTCTTGAGGTACTACATAATCATGAAGATTTTCCTCGACGGTTCCGGAATGAAGGTCTACCCGTCCGCTCTTTTTCCTGTCCCAATATGTCTCATGAGGCCCTTTGCCAAACCATTTCATATTCTTAAACTTTCCGTTGATTTGCATTTGCATGCCAAATCTGGGGGGATAATCATCAATCTCGAATGAATTTTCAATGAGGATATCTCCGTTTCCGTAAACCTTATATTTGGTCATATAAATGGCATTATTTCCCCCATCATCTTCATATCCTTCATCTCCCGCGGTTCTTTCTGTTTTTGATATCAGTTCAACTAGACTGCCCGAATGTTCTTTGATTTCCAATGAGATGAATTGTTCATTTTCTTTTTGGTACTCGGGATCATAAAATCCAAAGAAAAACGACATTCTCCCGGCTTCATCGTTATTGGTGGGAGATCTCCAAAAGTTTGGTTCTGGCGATCCTTTAAGGATATTGTTATCTTCAATGGAATATTCTGTCATTTTCCCGTTCCTTTTAGAAAAGCTTACCGTAAAGTCCGTGCTCTCGCCCGTGATGATGATTTCCGAATCTTTTTCTTCCAATGATAATCCGGGGATGTCCTCTTGGAGAATATATTTTGCTTCCGGGACATCTACTTCTAATTTAAATTGTTCAAAAGAGAGTTCATGGCCTTTGGGTGCCCAACTGGTTTTTTTGTCAAGATGGACGGTAAAGTTGATGAACCACTCCTCTCCTGCTCTAACATTTTGTGATTTCTCCCATGATTTTTCTCCGAAATTAAGTGGAATTTTCTTGGTCTCTTTGGGTTCGATATTGGGTATTTCTACTATTCCTTCTTGTTTGGGTTCTCCATCCGAGCAAATTTGCCATCTTATCTCGTATTTGTCTCTATCCAAAGTGGTAAAAAGGTATTCGTTGAAAACCTCAACCGTTCCTTCTTCTTGGTCAAAATTAAGGATCTTTATCCATTCATATCCTTTTTTCACCTCTATCAAATGAGGATGGGGATTTCTGTCCGGATCTACCAATCCATTAATACAGAACGATTTATCATTGGGTTCATCGCCGTAATCTCCCCCGTAGGTGAAGTATTGCCTTCCATTTTCATCTTTTTCCCTTAATCCTTGGTCAACCCAGTCCCATATGAAACCGCCAATTATGTTCTCATAGTTCTCAAATACCTCAATATAATCGTGGAAGGAACCACATGAATTACCCATGGCATGTTCGTATTCGCACAACATAATCGGTGCCCCGGTTAACCCATTTTCCCTAATCTTCCCGCTTTCGTCTCCTTGCGCCCATTTTTCCATTTGTTCTACCCGGGTGTACATTGAGGACTTAACATCCGAAAATTCCATCTCGTAATCTCCTTCATAATGCAAGAATCGGGTTGGATCTATTTTTCTGGTTGCTTCGGCCATGGCTAAAAAACAGGTACCCATACCCGCCTCATTACCCAGCGACCAAAGTATAATACTGGGATGGTTTTTGTCCCTTTCTACCATGCTTACCATCCTATCAACACTTGCTTCTTTCCATTCTGGCCGACTTGCCGGTACATCATTTCTTAATGCATGAGATTCCATATTGCATTCCCCAATGAGGTATAATCCGTATTTATTACACAAATCAAACCATATGGGATGATTGGAGTAATGGCTGGTTCTAACCGCATTTAGGTTGTGTTGTTTCATCACTTTAATATCTTGGATCATTCTTGACAAAGGTACCGCCCTCCCCTCATCAGGATCATGTTCGTGGCGATCTGCCCCCTTAAAATACACGGGCACATTATTCACCAGAAGCTGAGAATTTTTGATCTCTACCTGTCGGAAGCCGAAATTGCTCTCCTCGATTTCAATAATATCCCCATTACAATCTTTCAAGAGAATTACCATCTTGTATAAATTTGGCTTCTCCGCACACCATTTCTTAGGTTTCTCGTATATGCCCTTTAGGTCTATTTGTCTATACTGTCGGGATCCTAGTTTAATATTCTTTTTAATCATTGGATCACCGAATCTTTTTTTCTCGGAATCATACACATAAGCTTCAAGGGTTAGAGGTTCTTTTACCGCCGACACTGTCTCTTTCCCCGTGTTGAAGTTTTGAAATTGCACTGAAAGGTCGATCTGTGCATCCTCGTATTGAAAATCAAACGTAGTTTTTATGAAAAAGTCCCTCATATGGATTTCAGGTGTGGAAAATAAAAAGACCTCCCGGTAAATCCCGGATAATCTCCACATATCTTGATCCTCCAGATAACTCCCGTCGGACCATCGATATACTTCCACCGCGATAATATTTTTCTTTTCTTCCCCGTATTGAACATATTCGGTAATGTCAAATTCTGCGGGAGTCATGGATCCTTGGCTATACCCTACTTTTTTTCCGTTCACCCAAAGATAAAAGGCTGATTTCACCCCGTCAAAATGTAGGATGATTTCTCTCCCTTCCCAATCTTGAGGGATGGTAAAGTTTCTCCGATAACTCCCCACGGGATTATTATCGTGATCGATTGTGGGAAGGGTTTCTTTATCCAAACCAATACTGTATGGGTATTTTACATTGGTGTAAATTGGTGTTCCGTAATCATGCAGTTGCCAATTACTGGGAACTGGGATCTCATCCCAATCCGATGCATCAAAATCTTTTTTGAAAAATTCAATTGGTCTGTCTTCGGGTTTCTTCACCCAGTTAAATTTCCAGTTTCCATCTAAGGTTTTATAAAAAGGAGTGCTATAATTACGCTCGTGTTCGGTCCATTCTTTTTCCCTAAGTGCATTTTCAAGGGTATCGAAAGGAATCAGACTGCAATGGGCAAGTTCCTTATTTTGCCCGATCATCTCTGGATTTTCCCAGTCTATTTCTTCGTTCATAATTTTATCAATGAAAGCAATTTTCTTTAGCTTTAAAACCCTTTGATTGTGTTTGTGGGGAGTATAAAAAGAGAAGAATGAAAAAAAAACGTTTATCTTTGAATAATCTCATAAATCGAGGAGTGAGATGGAGAAAGAGGGGGAAAAAATAAGTGGATTACTTTCATTTACGAATTACAGAAATGACATTTCTTCTTCTTCAAATTCAAAGTCTTCATTTTCCTTTGCCACACCATACTCTCTTACAATATGATACAGCTTTTCTACGGCTTCTGCAACAATTTCTTTACTTTTTGCTCCGGTACAAACAATTTTTCCGGTGGAGAAAATTAAGAATACCGATTTAGGTTCTTGCATTCGGTATATCAAGCCGGGGAAAACTTCGGGTTCGTACATACTGTATTCCATCACCACCGCGGCCATATTTAAATCAACGAGACAATTTAAATCTCCGGAAGCCACGATATTTTGAATTACAATTTCGGGTTTTGGAATTTCAATATTACAAGCACGGAGTCTATCCAATGATTGTTTCACAACAGATTCTGCTTCTGAGGCTGCTCTTAATCCCGTAACAACCAGCTTTCCTGTTGAGAAGATTAAAATTGTGGCTTTTGGCTCCTTTACCCGCATAATTAATCCTGGAAATCTTTCAGGGTTGTATTCCACATCAGAATATTTTCGCGCGATGAGCATCAAATCGAGCTTCTCTTCGATTGTCAGAGTAACCGTTGCAACCACATTTTCAATCTTATAAGAAAACTCTTCCTTATCTTCTTCTTTTTTGGAATCTTTTTTTTTGGGTACCATTTTTTAACACACGTTTTTATTTATATATAAAACTATATTTAAAAGTGAATTTTTCTTTAAAAATCCTTTTTAAATTTTTAAAAATGCAAGAATTCTAAAATCATCTCTGAAGAAAAAAAATTTTTAAGTCTCCGCAAGATCGGTTTTTTAGAGGATTGCTTTTCCTATGCTTTTCTCACCAACCAATCAACCCA
>CAZEPC010000122.1:0-11935 GCA_964513765.1 uncultured archaeon | reverse complement strand
TAAATTTGTGATAATATAAGATGATACTATTTGAAGTGACATAGGAGTCTATTACTGTGTATAAATCAAAAAATTTAAAAAAATTCGCAATATTGGAAATTAATTTAACGGAGGATAAATCTGGTTTTTGAATTCTGGTTTTCATGACAAAGAAAGATATACGTAAATCAATTTATTAATTATTCCACAAGCTTAATATTTTCTTCGCTAATCTTTCTGGCCAAACCTTTGGTAATGAGAATTTGATGATCCGAGGAATATACCCGTGCATAATGGATATTCCCTAACACTTCATTATAATCAAGTGCCTTAGCTTCAGCCATTTGGATAATTCGTTCAGGTCGAAAGGTCCCCTCCGTATCAATATAAAGAGCATTTCCCTTCAATCCACCTTCCTTTTTACTTAATTGCACATTCACGCATAGTTGATGCATTATCTGGGTCTTCCCGGTCCTAAACTCCCCATAAAACTCCGTGAAACATCCCGTTTCTATCCCACCCCCAAGAGCCTCATCTAATTTTCTTGAATTCGTACTAATAGAGGATTGATGCTTTCTCCTTTCCCATACATCGGCACCCGTTTGAAATCCAATCTTCATGGCTTCGCGAGCGGCCTCCGTAAGATTATAGGCGGTTTTCTCCCCGATCCCCGCATCTTCTTGCAATTGCTTTACCGAAATAGTCGCCAAACTATTGACTGTATTGAATCCCGCATCCCGGAGCTTTCGGGCAGTGGTCTTTCCCACACGAGGTAGATCTTCAATCTCAAAATTAATAGCTCCGATCCCTGAGACATTCTCCACACATTGCTCCTCAGCTGGTTCTTCAGAAGATTTTGATGGGTTTTTCGGTGGTTTCTTGATCACGATTTTTTTTCGCTCTTCATTCTTATCGGATGTCAAAATTCTCACTCTCGGCGGAAAATATTAATCTAAACAACAAAATCCCTCATATATTAATAAAATATCAATGTTCTTATTTTTTTATATATTCTCATTAATAATATATCAAGTTGAGTTTCAAAGCATCTTTTATTAAAGATCAATGCAAGCACCTTCCACAGCATCAGCATCATAACATCGATAAAATTCAAATTCGAGGGTTGAATGTTGTACATTATACTCTAAAAGGATTTCTTTTATTTCTTCCTTGATATCCAATTGTTTCTTTATATCGGGCTCCGTAGAAAGGACATGAAGGGTGGCCACATTGAAATTAGACGAAAGACTCCAAAGATGAAAATCATGTATTTCCGATACATTTTTTAAATCCTCCAATCGTTCTATTATTTCATCTAAATCAATACCAGGGGGAGTAAATTCCAAAAGTATCATCACCGACTCCTTAATCACATTCAAGGTAGAGAAGAAGATGAAGGTCGCTATTAGCATACTGAGAATAGGATCAATCAAATAGTTGCCCGTTGTGGATATTACTATCGCACCGATAACTACAACAACCGAAGATATCGTATCGGTTAGCACATGAAGAAAAGCACTTTTGATATTCAGATTTTCCTGGCCTCTGAGAGACAATGCGGCATATACATTTGCACCTAATCCAATTAATCCAATAATGAGCATTGTATTGGCGTTAACATCTGTTGGACTAATTATTCTTTCATAAGCTTCAAAACCCATCCAAAAACTGATAAAAATTAGCACCACACCGTTTATAAAAGCGGCAAAAATTTCAACTCTATGGTATCCAAAGGTTTTTTCCTTAGTAGAAACCCTTTGGGCCACTTTCAAGGCCGCCAAGGAGATAAAGAGGGAGACCAAATCCCTAAGCATATGAAAGGCATCACCTAAAAGTGTTAAGGATCCGGATAGATATCCTCCGATAATTTCTGCAATGAAAAATAGGAAAGTAATAATGATTGAGTTTCGGAGGGAATTTTCCGAAGAATCGGAGCCATGACTATGGAACATCCCGTGAGAATGAGAATGTGAGATATGATCTGATGGATGATTATGATCTGAGGGATTATCATGATTTGGGAGATTAATTTCCGAATCATTTGAAACTTTATCTTGCATAGATCAGTAATATCAATTAAACTTTAAAAAGGAAAGTGCTATTTTCCATAAAAACTGCCTTGTAAAGGGATTGAAAAAAACGGAAAAATGAACGATTTTTAGAAATCAATGTCAATGATAAATATCAATGTCGAATACGAAAGGAGGAATATCCTTTCAAATCATCAGAATAGTTCACATTCACATTTTGAACCTCTGCCAGCCTCGGGCCATCGTGAAGAAATCGCTCCAAGGCCTTTAAATCCTCCTTTTTGCCTTCAGCCATCACTTCAACCTGACCATTTGATAAATTTTTGACCCATCCTGTAAGGCCCAGTTGTCTGGCAGATTCTTTCGTGGTGGCCCGAAAAAATACACCTTGCACCCGTCCAGAAATATATGCGTGAAGTCTTTTTCTTTTACCTGACATATCTTTACTTCATCTCGTTTTCCACTTGTTAATATAGCTTGAATAATTATTGATTTTAATCCTTTGCATGATATATTAAAAACAACACATATATCTAATTCTCAATTTTCGTTAAATTTTTAGCCAACAATTTACCATATTTCTCATAATGGAGTGCGTTTTGTTTAGCTTCTTGAACAGAAGACCGCGGAAGTGTCTTTTTCACTTTTCCGGGCACACCTAAGATTAGAGAACGTTCATCAAACGTAAGATCTTCCGTTATAAGAGCATTGGCCCCCACAAAACAGCCTTTTTTGAGTGTACTTTTACCCATAATAGTGGAGCCCAACCCCACAGTAACATAATCTTCCAATGTGCATCCGTGAACAATTGAACGGTGGCCAATAGTGCAATAATCGCCGATATTTGTATCGGAATTTTTGAGACCGTGAATACTGGAGTTACTCTGGATATTCGTGCATTTCCCTATCTTTATCTTCATTGGAAAGCCCTCAATCACCACATTATCAAATATCGTGCAGCCAGGTCCGATTTCCACATCCCCAATGATAACTGCGCTTTCTGCGATATAGGCAACATCGGGATGGATATTAGGTTTAGAACCTTCCAGTTCATACATCATTTTCTTAACTCTTTCAAAAGCCCAATCGAATTAGAAATTTATTGTATATTTTTTACTTAAAGTAAAGAAAAAATTTTGAGTTAAGCAAATAATATATTAATTATGAGGCTTGTTAGATCTACCAACATTTAAATAGAAAAAATATCTATATTTCCATAGGGTTGTTAGATCTATATACCGAAATTTAAAGGATAGACACGTGGGATGAATGAAAATATGGATAATACACCAGAAAAATCAGATCAAAAGGAAAATATACCAAAAGATCTTCAAGATAATCTGAGTAAAAATGTTGCTGAAGATTTGAAAGAGAGAGAAGATTTACGTCAATATACCAAACGAATTGTAATTCGTCGAATTTTGTTAAAAGCTCATATCATTGGATTTCTTTTTATAAATTTTATGCTCTTCATGATAAATAACCTATCCGGTAATTTTAGTTTTACCAATTACCAATGGTGGCCCTGGGTCTTTACCGGTTGGGGAGTCCCAATTGCCTTCCATATGTTTTTCTACTATCACAAAAATCCCCTCACTCCATACACCGTTCATAGATTTACCTTTATTACAATCAGTATATATATGGTTTTCATCGATCTCTACTCCGATTATAGTTTAAGCTGGTCCTGGATACCCATTTTATGTTGGGGAGGGTTATTTTTAATCCATAGGTTGGCCAAGCAAGATTCTAAAAAGCACGAAGTGGAAGTAACCATATATGGGCTGATAATATCAGATCAATCGGGGAGGGTACTGGTCGATGTGGTTTTGGATAAAGAGACGATAAAAGAAAAGCTCAATCTTGAGGAGGAGGGTTTAGAAATGGTGGGTATGTTTATCAATGCCATCCAATCTTTTTCTTATGAGGTTAATCTGGCAGAATCATTCGAGGATGAAATGGATCTGCACGGAAAGCATCTAAGAATGCATTCCATCAAGCAAAATGAACTTACACTAACGGGTTTTGTGTCTCCCCAAACCAAAACCTCACATATGAAACCTCTTCTCAAGAAAATTTTGAGAGATTTTACCAAAAAATACGAAAAAGAGATTAAAATTTTTAAATCCACCGGCAATTGCCAGATCTTTTCCGATTATAAGAAAAATCTAAATAACCAAATTCACAACTTGGAACCCGTTGTAACTTGGTAAATTGTTTGGAGATCAATCTGATTAGTTAAGAAAAAAATAACTAATTTTTCTATTCTTTTTTATTCTATTCTATTGTCCCAAATCGCTATTTTCCTCTATTAATCTAGATTAGTAAGTTCCTCTATTGATCTGAATCGCTTTTTTCCTCTTCTCCCGCACATCTGATCTTTTCGGGAAATTCCACCAATTCTTGGGGAAATTCTTCCTCAGGACTGGCGGTAAGAGGCAGAGTTTCTTCCTCACAAGATCGACCTATGGTTTCGGGCACATACTTAAACAGCGGGATGGCCAGAACTAATAATACACCTGTAAGAATGAATACAGAGAGAATACTAAATGCATCTGCAAGCGCACCCGCTGCCATTATCGCCGGAGTTTGCCCCGCAGCCTTTCCGATATTAATAATGCCTAAAAACTTTCCCCGTTCATTTTCGGGGAGGAGATCTTGAGCCCACGTATCAATGCAAATCTGGAGTGCAATTGAAAAGGGGAATAGGATGATGAGCCCGATAAGCAAGGGTAAAAATTGTTCATTGGAAAACCCTATCACGAAAGCACCGACCGGTGCAATGGCCAACGAGATATAAGTAGTGGGTTTTCTTCCCACTTTATCCAGGCGAGACAATAGAAGGTAAATTATCCCTCCAATGGTGGCAACCAATAAGATCCCGGCCAAGATCAATTCATTTCGGTCAAAACTTATATCCTGTAAAAGAATAAGAAAATAGGGTTTATAACAATTGCTGGCCATGATAACCAGCAAGGATGCCCCGAAAAGCTTCAAGAAGTCCTTATGTTTCATCATCTCCTCCTTATTGAAAA
The DNA here is from genome assembly GCA_964513765.1 of uncultured archaeon. Taxonomy (GTDB): domain Archaea; phylum Asgardarchaeota; class Lokiarchaeia; order Sigyniarchaeales; family Promethearchaeaceae; genus CAZEPC01. The sequence goes on along the minus strand of CAZEPC010000122.1, from coordinate 6,891 downwards.
GTTTTTTGAGCGATTTTTTGACCGGTTCTCTAGGCGGTAAATCCTTTGGTTCCTTGATAAAAAACCAAATAAGCGCCGCCGCGAGTAACATGAGAATCATACAGGCAAAAAACATATTTTGATGCGTTTCTCGAGAGTAACTTTCGGTTCCTTCGGGAAGAATAATAAGTGAAATAATCCAAATTAAGGCGGATCCAAGGGTCGCGCCTACAAACATATAGGTATTAATCTTTCCCCTATCCTTCTTTTTCCATAGATCTGGAACGACTACCCTGCTCGTCATATGGAACATGTTGCTTGTGATACCCAAAATAACCCCGTCACAAATTACGAGCCACCAATAATTAGTACTAATTCCAAACAAATATACAAAAAGTCCCGAGACTGCCAAACCTAACGTAAGAACCGGAACCCTCCTACCTTTTTTGGACCTAAGATTATCGGAGTACGCACCCCAAAATATAAAGGCAAATGTGCCTACCATTGCGGAGGTAGAGACCATTACGCTCATTCTAAAATAACTCTGTCCAGAGATGTTGGTCATAAATGAATTAAACCATTGAGATTCAGTCTCTCCGTATAGAGATATCGTCATATTCATGAACATAAGAACGATAATAGTTATAATGGTTGGTTTCCACACATATTTCCTTTTCTGAATGGAAGAATCGGTTTCCTCCTCTGGGGAAGGAGTTTCTTTTTGATCTTTCATAATGCTTTAAAAAATCGACGCAAAAAAAAGATTTTATGGAAGTTATTTTTTTACTAAGCAATGAACTCGCAAGCAGAAGTTTCAACACCACAAAAAAGTACAAAACCACCAAAAGACACAAAAAAGTATGCCAAACGCAATGGAATCTGCGTTATAGACGATTGCAAGGTAGATAAGGATCAAATTAAGAGAGTACGGCTTATTAATCTCCTTGAACCCTTTATTGTATATGGGATTACTCTTGCTACTGTTTGGGGTACGGGAATGGACGAAAGCAATCCGTTTCTATATCCAATTTTAGGAATTTTGGTCATATGGATCCTTTTTGTTTCTCCTTGGTGGCACTATGAGAAACTTAACGAAAAAGAGATTTTCTTGTATCCCGACCAGAGAAATTTAGGCTTTTGGTATTTAGAATGCCGTGGGTTGGGATCACCCAAGAAATATTGGCAAAAAGATGAAGATGGAGTACGGGGATTTGTAAAACACAAGGATGCGATTATTAAGATGCTGGTATTATGGGATATCTGTATCCTCACGATCCCTTATGCGTTTGAAGGTGATTATCAGGAAATTATCCTCGATCTTTTCGGATCCGCCAGTGTGGGATATCAATTTTTAGGAATAGTTATTCTCATAATAGCCGCCGATCTGGGTATGTTCCTGGTGATGTTTCCCATTATGATGCGCTTAGATAACTTTATGGAAGGATGGAATAACCAGCTGAAAAAATCATTAAGACTTGGAATCCCCCTAACAATTGTATTCAATCTATTCTTTTTGTTTATGTGGGATATTCTTTTAGAATCACTGGGAACGGAGGGGGCATTTGCAATGAAGGGAGAGGATCCTTTCACGCGATTAGACATGTTCAACATTATGGATTTAGGCGGACAAATCGCGGGATATATTGCATGGGGATTTTTACAGCAACTACTCTTCTTATCAGTCTTCTCAACCAATTTTACCCGAGCCTTTGATCTAAAAAATGACCCGAAAGGAGTGCTCAAGGCATCCTTGTTCTCCGCATCTTTCTTCGGATTAATTCACCTGCCAAACTTTTGGCTAAGCATACTCACATGGACTGCCGGATTTATATGGTCTCATCTCTTTATCCAACAGAGAAATCTGATGATTATGGGTATTTCTCACGGAACTCTTGGGTCTTTGGGTAATAAACTGCTCCCAATCTCATACAATGTTGGTCCATCATCTGTCTAAATTAGAGAACTTAAAATAAAAAATCAAAATGCAAACTTTTTTTCCTTTTCCCTTTTTTCGCCGTCATTTCCTATGTATTGAGCAAAAAAGATGATCCAATATGTTCTGATCCATTTTCTACCTATAAATCGTGGCATGCATCGGGAAAACGAAAATATCCAAAATTCTTACAGCAGAAAGTATATTTAGAGACAATAATAATAAAGAATATATATGACTCAAAAAGTCATTGATTGGTTATTGAGTGCAGATCCCGCAGTAATCTATCAGACCAAAAGAGATTTGTTGGGAATCCCTTCCCAAGATCTTATTTCGGAGAGAAAAAAAATGTTGCACTCTGGATGGGTCAAGAGACTCTTGGAACTTCAAGACCCCAGAGGTACTTGGGGGGATGGATATTATGGGCCAAAATTCATAAGCACCCATTATACTTTGATGTTATTACGGCGATTTCAGGCCCCAAAAGATCCTCGTATCAGTAAAGGATGCGCCCAGTTAGCTAAGATAGAATCTATTGGTAAAATTGACGATCCCGATCAAGACCCAACCCGGATCGATGCTTGTATTACGGGGATGGGTTTGTCTATTCTTGCCTTTTTCCAAGAACAAGAAAATTTGTATGATACTCTTTTTAATTATATAAAAGCCAATCAATTAGAAGATGGTGGTTGGAATTGTCATTTAGGACGTTATCCGAGAAGACGAATCTCTCACTCTTCAATGCACACAACATTACTTGTACTGGAAGGATTGAGAGAGCTATCGCATACCAATCCATCCTATCGATCCAAAATACAAAAAATGATTGAACCAGCCCATGAATTTTTATTAATCCACGAAATGTACAAATCGCATAGCACGAATCAGATAATACATAAAGATTTTATAGAGCTTTCTTTTCCTCCTCGCTGGAAGTACAATATCTTAACTGCTCTGGATTACTTTCAAAGTATCGATATTCCATATGATCCCCGAATGCACGATGCATTACAGATTATCAAAACAAAAAGTCACAACGGATTCTGGTACAAGGGAAAGCAAATGTCCGGTAAATCTTATTTTCCTCTGACACAACCGCGGAGATACAGTTCGTTCAATACCCTACGGGCCCAGCGAGTTCTCAAGATCTATGAAAGAAATCTCTAAATAAGCTCAAATTAACTTAAAATTTGTTTTTTAAGCACGAAAAAATCCATCTCATAATTCTTCAGCCCGAAGGACAAGATTTGAAGAGAACATTAATAATCATAACACGGGATAATCAAGGCCTTTAAGGAGTGGAATCTTCCGATTTTTAATCTGTGCTTTCCATTCATCCAGATCCCATCTCTTTTTATATATTTTTCTTAAAGCCCAATAACTTTGAAAGCCCTCCAATTCCATCATGATTATTTCATTTTTTCCTTTTTTAAGCCAAGGTCCTGGAAGATAAAGGGTGTGCTGAGGGCCGATTTCCCAATAACGACCAAGATTATGACCGTTAACCCACACCATACCTTTTTTCCAAGGGCGAGTATCCAAAAAGGTGTCCCCCACACCATCAAGATCAATTTCGGACTTATAAAAAGCCGGTGGCCCATTTTGTGTTCCTTTATACTCAAGAGTATTGAAAAAGGAGGAATTCAAATCAATAGGATAGATTTCCCAATTCATAAGGGTATGAGCATTATCATAGGATACAAATTCGGTGATTCCCTTACGATCGAGAATATGCGACCCATAATTTACTCTTCCCATAGATTCTACCAAAATATCAAGCCGAGCAGCTTTCTCATCGAATTTAGGAAGTGTAAACTTCACCCGTCCATCATGATGATCGGGCCTAAAATACGTTCCGATTCGCTCTCCGTTAAGAAAGATATGAGCATAGTCATGAACATCTTTGATAATGACTTTTCGGCCGCAATTTGCCCTATGGACTTGTTTGCGATACAATATCAATCCGTTATTGAGGTTATAATATTCCATCGAATGAACTTGGGGAGTTTTTATCGGATCTGGAAGATTTTCCCACAGAGAAGCACTTTTATCGAAAGAGATTACATCAGTTTCGATTTTTTTGGGCGTAGGAGGAATATCCGGCAATTTTTTGGGGTCAGTTTGATAACCTTTTAACAGATCACGATACTCGAAAAATTGTTTTGTGGGGGTTCCACTCTCACTTACGGGGCTAGAATAATCATAACTGGTTATATCAGGTTTATACTTATCAAATAAGTTGGCCCCTGCAGTGAAGCCAAAATTCGTTCCGCCGTGAAACATATAGAGATTCCAAGATTTATTATGCTCGATCATCCATTTTAATTCGGATTTGATTTGTTTTCGGCGCACGACATTGGTACTATGACTCTTTCTTTTTCCCCAATGGGTAAACCAACCAGGATAATACTCAAAACACATATGAGGAATGTTTTTTCGGTGTTTCTCAAGCTGCTTAAACGCATTCTGAGGATTACTTCCGAAATTAACTCCCGCTAAAATTTCCGGGAGCGTTCCCGAAATCAGATAATGATCTGCCGGACCATCGCACGTGAAGAAGGGTACCTCAAACCCACAATCCACCAAAAGATCTTTAATAAATCTTAGATATTTCTTATCCGAGCCGTAACTACCGTATTCATTCTCCACTTGGCACATGATGATAGGTCCGCCTTGTGTGCATTGAAGGTCCTTTAATTCTTTTGTCCAGCGTTTAATGTACCTCTTAACGGCTTCAAGGTAGGGAGGATACATGCATCGCACTCTCATATTCGGATCTTTTAATAAAAACGGAGGTAAGCCACCAAAATCCCATTCAGCACAGCAATAGGGACCGGGGCGCAAAATTATAAACAATCCCTCCTCAGCCGCGATCTCTACAAACTTTCTCACGTCATTGCGGCCTTTAAAATTAAATTCGCCAGGTCGGGGTTCATGAGCATTCCAAAACATATAGATCGCCACGGCATTCAGCCCCATTGCCTTTGCCATTTTAAGCCGATGGCGCCAATATTTCCGAGGTATCCTCTGGTAATGCATTTCTCCGCTAAAAAATTGTATCGGTTCATCGCCCAGTAAAAATCTATCGTCCTCCCAGCTAAAGGATTGGCCTTCTTTTGGGTTTTCAGAGTAATTTGGTTTTTGATTCATGATTTTATTTCAGCTCTATACTAGATTCACTTATTTTGGTAAATTTCGGAATTTCCACATTTTCAGGATTTTTAATAAATTTTTTCCGTTTTTCCACCCATTGAATGATATCATCGCAACGCATGAAAATCCCCCCAGACTTATAAGCGTATTGAATCATATCTTGCATTGCATCGGCCACAAAATCCTTATCCACATGGGCAGGATGATAGATAAAGTGTGAAACCCCTTGTACCTTTTTTACTGCATCCATCAAGGGTTTCCATGTTTCAAGCGGGCCTTGAAGGCCGGGGTCTTGGCTTTGAAAACTTAGCTCATAACATTTGATAAACTTTCCGGTAATTGAATCCCCTTTCATCGGAAGCCAAGGATGAGCCGAGCCGAAAGGAAATCCCATTGTCCCGCATTTAGAGGGACCTTTAGATTGATCCACTTTCACCCCAAGCCGTTCTAACCATTCAAAAAAAGCCACCTTTTTTTCCCATCTGGTGTAATGATTCTTGTTGGAAAAAAAACTTGATATACCGGTTCGTTCCCGAGTTTCTTTCATTTGATCGTCGAGTACATCAGAGGAGAATATATCATCTAAAAGAACAGATTGGGCATCAAAATGAAAGGCAAGTTCATGACCCTCTTTCTTGATATTTTCACACAGAGAGGGAGAATATCCGGGGGGAATGAGACAAAAAGTGGTTTGTAACGGATACTTCAATTCTTGAGGAAGTCTCTCCCGAGCCTTATTTAAGTTCTTGAGCATTTGGATTGCTTGCTTTTCTTTATTTCCATCGGTATCATGACTAATATGCAGGACAAAATCTGCTCCATCCGGCCAATAAGAAACTCTTGAGAGGGTAATCCCACACATAGTCGAAAGCATAGAGATACTTTTTCGCATGATGATCCTCCAAATATCGGAGATGGGATGTAAAAATACAGGAACGGAAAAGGGTTCGGTATCTATAAGTCTTCTGTCTTTATTCCAATCAAGCACCAATCCATCCTCACATTTTAGGATCCCGTCATCTATCGGAGCCATTCCATCCGCGGGTGGAGTACCGTCCGAATCCACAAACCTACCTTCTTGGATCATCCTTATAGTTTTTACCAGATCGACCAGGAAATGCACCACAAAACCCTGTCCAATTTTTTTAAGGGTGATGGCAGGTGATTTTTCCGGTTGATTGTTTAATTTTTCGCTACCGGAATCACCATCATTTTCCACCAAAAACGACACTTGAGAACTATTAGGAACAAATTGCCCTATCAATTGGGAATCTTGGGCCTCTGCCGCGACACACCCAAAAGCATGGAGAGGGAAATAGTCAGAATCAAGGCCAGACCATAAAGGATTTTGATTGATATTCCTTAATTCCAATTCATTTAAACTAAAATACCCCTCACCCAAGGATCGGTACTTAATTCCACCAATGGGGAAGGGGAAAGGATTGTCCATCCGGAATCGATTACCTGTAAGATCCTCAATTCCTTTAATCAGACCAAAAACAAATAACCCGCCGCCTTTTTCGACATACTTACGCAACTTTTTCTGGAGCCACTTAGACAAATTATAAGGGGCATTAGAAGTAAGAATTAGAAGTGGAGGAAGGTTTTTCACCAATTTCCTTTTTAGTTTTTTGTATTTGAACTTTTCGGAAAAAAGTCCTTCATATGTGATCATTTCATGGATATAAAGGCTATTACCCACCCATTTTTCCGCAACAACGCCTATTTTAATTGGATTTTCATGTATTTTCATATCCATAATCCCTTTACCTTGATTTAGTCATCGAAAGAATAAGAAACATGTAATTTAAAGAAAAGTCAAATTT
>CAZEPC010000121.1:0-12010 GCA_964513765.1 uncultured archaeon | reverse complement strand
GTTCCGGTGGTTGTTCCGGTTTCGGTGGTTGTTCTGGTTTTTCTTGTCCCAAAGGTCCGAATTCCTTCTCTAATTCATCATCTTGTTCCTTGGTTCCTTCTGAACTTACTTCTGCGCCTAAAATTGAATCAATATCTTGGGATTTTGGTTCAGTACCCATTTCTGGTTCTTCTGGAATCTCGAATCCGTCCTTTGCCATCTTATCCAATCTTCTAATGAGTGCCTTCACTTGCTTGGTGAGTTGGCTTAAATGTTGTTTATTCTCGACGTTTTGAATTCTAATCTTATCGGTTAAATCCATTGCCCCTTGGATTCTGTCTAATGTTTCAGTTACTTTCGACATATTCGAAATTAAGTTTAATGTGGTTTCTTCAAAATGTTTTTGAAATTTCTGAAATTTGTCTTCAATACTCATATTTTTCTCTCCTGTTTACTTTTTTTATTGTTAGATTAAGTTCTTCTACATAATCCCTTTATCTTCACATATTGAGTCCAATCTTGAAATTAAGGAATCTACAATCATTTCTATTTTTTTCCCTTCTTTTTTAATTTCCTTGTTGGACTTCATTATCTTTGGCATAAACGAGGTATTTTTTGCGAGCTTCTCTACTTGAGTTCTAACCTCATTTAGCTGGCTCTCTAAATTTGATGTAATTGCCTCAAAGCCTTTTTTAAAAGAATCTAACTGTTTTGTAAAATCTTCTATTGTTTTTTCATCTGCCATGTTATTTCACTTGTTTTTCTTAGTTACATTTTATCTTTTGTATTATTTTAAAATATTTTTTAATCTGGATATTGTTACATCCGTTTTTGAAGCGTTAAACTCAAAAATAAATGCGCCATTTTTTTCAAAAGTGTTTTGAATTATCTTTGCGGATAAAGGATGAATCCCCAAAAACCTCGTAGCAAAGGATTTTTTGGGTTTCATAATAACCACCTTGATCTTAAGTTTTGCAATCTTTTTGATTACAGATTTAAGTTCATTCGCTATTTTTAGAAAATCTTGGTTAGTTTGGGCATTTAGATCAGGATCTTTTTTTGAAACATTCGCTCCTAAATCACTCATTATGATGATGACTGGAATTGATACACCTTTAATCTTTTCTTGATTAATCATTGATATTGTTTTATGAAGTGCGGATGCTAATGGTGTGAAAGAGGTTGCCTCCATTTTCTTTAATCTTTGAAGTCCTACAGAAACTGAAACAGAAGGTCTCTGCAAAACTTCAACCTCTCTTCCTTGGAATGAAATAAGAGAAACCTTATCTTTCTTAGTGTAGCCTTCTGAATGTACGCTTCTAATGACTTTATTAATTTGTTTTAAGGTTCTTTTCATAGATGCACTGGCATCAATTATAAAATATAAGGATAAGGGTGCATGTAATTCATACACCTTTTCTTTAATGTTACCTAATTCCAATTGAACTGAAAGGCCTTTCTGCGTATTGTTTTTTAGATTATCATATTTTTGAATTGCGTTTGATTTAAATTCAGTAGCTAAATTGGATATTAGATTGGGTTTCTCTTTATTTTGAAGCAAATTTCTATTTTTTACCACCTTTCTGGATTTATATTCAAGATTTCTCTTTTTAGAGGAATGTAAAAATTGGGATTTAATTGAATCATAAATATCTATTTTATGAGGCATTCCTCGAGGTTTCATTGAAAAAATCTTTGTTCCCGTCGATCTTGACATTATCTTTACCCTATTTCCCCTTCCCGCATATGTAGTTATCTTTCTTACCTTTTTCAAAGATTTTATAAAATTCTCTATGTTAAAATCCATGGAAAGCGGTCTTTTCCTTGGATCTAAGGGAGTAAAGTCTATTTTAGAGGAACTTTGTTTGATCTTTTTTGTATATTCTCCTCTTCCTGCTTTATATCCTACATTGTGCCCTTCATCAAGGTTTGCATTGGAATATCTATTTTTTTGTTTTTTGTATTTTTGGGATTTTCCATCAAGTTCGGGTAAATCATAATTCTCTTTTGTTAATTTAGTCTCTCTAAATTTCTTATAAGATTTTTTGGACGCTTTAAATGTATTAGATTTGTATTTTTCTTGATTTCCAGGTTCTACATTGCTTTTTTTATTGTCATAATCTACATCTTTTGGAATCTTATGCCATATTTCCTCAAATGTGTTTCCTAAAAATTCTAATTCGTTTTCAGTCTTTTTGTCTTTTAACCTGTGGGAAAAAACTAGGTCCAGTGATTGTTCCACATCTTCTTTTGCTATTGCGTTTCTCCCTTCAAATGCAGCATGTGCTCTTGCACAGCGGATAAGTGTGATGTCTGCCCTTTGAGATCTCAATCCGATCTTTAATGCCATCTGCGCAGCCATCTCATAAAGATAATCTTCAATTGTTATAGTTTTAATCTTTTTCATTGCTTTTCTAATTTTTTCTTGAAGTGTGGCTTGTTGTTCTTCAAACCGTTTACAGAAGTTTTGAGGATTATCGCTGAATTCGATAACTCTTTTTGTTATTTTACTCCTTATCCCGGGATCCTCTGGGGCGTTTATTCCAATTTCTAATCCTAACCTGTCTGAGATTTGAGGACGTAACTCTCCTTCCTCGGGGTTCATTGACCCGATGAGAACAAAATTTGCAGGGTGTTTATATGAGATACCCTCCCTTTCAATTAAATTCACCTTAGAGGCAGAAACATCCAAGAGAATATCAACCAAATGATCCGGTAAAAGATTTATTTCATCCACATAAAGTAATCCTCTATGTGCCCGAGCAATAAGTCCGGGATCAACGCTTTTTATTCCCTCTTTAATTATTTTTTCCACATTTATTGACCCTATTACCATTTCTGCCGTTGCCCCTAATGGAAGGTTAATGAGTTCTTTTTCTTTCTCATATTTTTCTAATTCATTTTTTTTTTCTTTTTGAAGACAAGATGGGCATAAAAATTCATCTTTTTTTTCAGGATTACAATTGAATGTACAATTCTTATATGTTTCTATATTTGGAAGTACCTCGACTAGTGATCTTACAGCGGTGCTTTTCCCTGTTCCTTGTTCTCCTGTTAGTAATACACCACCAATTTCTGGGTCAATTACATTTAGGATTAACCCTAATTTCATTTTATTTTGTCCCAGTATAGCGGTAAAAGGATATTTATAGTCTTCCATTTTTATGATTTCCTCTAATTTTTTTATTCCTCGGTTTCATCGATATTTTTATCGATCTCGATAACATGAATCCAAAAAAGAAGCTTTTTGTTTTCCAATTCCCCTCCAAGATCATGCTCATTATAAGGAATTTCAACATATTTTGTTTGTCCTTGTTTCATCCCCAAGATTGCTTGGTAAAAACCCTCTATATAATTATCTTCTTGGGTTATGTTTTTTTTGATAGTATCGGACTGGTATAGCTCCTCGTTATTATTTACAATCCCATTTTCACCAGATTCGTCTGCAACCCATAATTTATATTCCAAATGAATATAATCTCCTTCTTCAAAAACCACATCTTCTGTTTCATCTTGATTTCTGTTATTAAGAACCCCAATTAAAACGCTGATTACCATAAGAACGAGGATAAATAAGGTGATTGAAACCGCCCTTTTGTTTTTAAATTTTTTTGTTTTTTTGGTATATTGTTCCTCTCTGCGCTTTGCGATTCTTCGTTTTTTGTGTTTAGGGTTTCGACTTGGCATTTTGGAATCTATTTATTAAAGTACGAATTTAATAAAAAAATTTTATAAAATTCAAAAAAGAAACGGACGATTGAGTTTTTAAAGATAGAGTGCATTTTATATATCAGAAGAAAATGAAGGATGAGAAATATACAAATAGAGACAAAATCTGGTATATTATAAATACTATCCAAGCAAATCAATTATTTGTACATTCTAAATCGGTAGAGGTTAATTTCGCTGCAGAAAAACAAATTGATTCGGGTATATTTAAAAAAACAAGGAAAAAGGTTATTAAAAAAAATTTACCTGAGATATTAACTGTTTGTGTGCTAAATGCTTTAGTTCCCAATTCTGCAATGCTCCTTATTGGGGGTCATGGAGGCGGGAAGACTTCGATTGTTAAATATCTGGGGCGGATGTTTACCGGAATTTCTTTAAGTGAGGCCGAAAAATGTATCTTGAGAGCTCACCCTCAACTAACCGAGGAAAAAATTATTGCCACTCTAAACATCTCCAAGTTAATGAAAAATGGGGAGGAAGAAGTCATATGGAGGAAATTTTCCACAAGCTTTTGGAAAATTATTGATGAAGTCAATAGATGTTCTCCTTATACACAAAATATTCTTCTTTCTCTTTTAGCCGAGGGAAAAATTAAATATTATGATTCCGTTCAAGATGTTTCAAAATATTGTCTTTATGCAACCCTTAACCCGAATGATGTGGGAACCTTCGAAATGTCCCCTCCCTTTTTGGATCGGTTCGGTGTTTCTGTGCCGATCTCTATGCCTAAAACTCAAGATCTATCTGTAATTTTGGAAAGCAGGGATGATAAATTGGGTGGCTATGATGAGTTAACAGAAGTGCCGGCAGTTCTTACCGAGGAACAACTTCTTAATATTTGGTTTGAGGTAAGCAATGTTCCTTGCTCACAAGAGGCAGAGGATTTCATCCATGCCATTATTCGTGAATTTACTCTATGTGATAGAGTGAATAAAGGAAATTCGGATTATTTAAAGCCTAGTACTGGTCTATGCAGCGGCTGTCATTTTAATATTCCTGATAAAGTACCGTGTTCTAATACGGATTCTATTCTTTCAGTCCGCGCTGCCAAAGATTTATTACGTTATGCAAAAGCACTTTCTTGGCTCTTGGGTTTAAAAGAAGTAACTATAAATAATGTAGTTACTGTTGCACCTTATGTATTATCTCATCGTGTTGAATATTTGGAGCGAAGAATTAACAAAGCTCCCTATTGGGGTTCAAAATATGAATTTACCAAGCATCTCATAGATATTATTCTTAAACGTTATAATACCAGAAAGAAGGCCTACGATATTATTAAGGAGTTCAAGCTTGGAAATGCCCCAAAAGAAGATCTAAAAGTGCTCAAACGGATGTCAAAGAATGATCTTATTGTAAAAAATGATCTTTTACCCTTAGCAAAAAAGATTTCACATAAAAAATATCAAAAAATTATCCAAAAAATTCAAAAAGCAAATCAAAAGAAAGATGTTCAAAGTTTAACAGAAATAAGGTCTGATTTATTAAAGGACATGGATTTCCCCAATAGGGGAGATTTAATCTCTCGAACCAATACCTACTTGCGGCAACTCACCTTAAAAACTTATAACTGTTCAATGCAAGTTTGGAATTCCATTAGATTTACCATTGATGGGATATTTCCTCAATTTACTGAAAAACTAAAAGAAACCACCAAGAGAAGAGGCACTTATCGATTAAAAACGGAAGATATGGAGTTGGAGATTAATATAACAGGTACTAAACCCTATGATTATGTAAACTTTTCCTTTTATGGGGGAGAAGCTGCTGATGAGCTAAAAGAAAAGATAGAAAACAATCATGAAAACGAGTTAAAATCAATGGAAAAATTGATTGAAGAATCAAAAGTAGCAAAAGAAAACGAAGAAGACGATTTGTTTCTTCACGATACAGAGCTTTCTGAAGTTGATGATGATCTGCTGAATGATGATCTTTTCTAAAATTGTAAGGGGGAATTATTATAATCGAAGGAAAAAAAAAAGAGGATTTTTCTAAAGAAGAAAAAAGGATAAGCAAAATTGCTGAAAAAGCTTACCATAAGGCATTAGGCCATTTTTATTATCCTAGCCTCCCTGAACCACAATTTATTTTTGATTACACAAAGGAAAAGGGTTTTTGTATCAATACCAATTCTTGGCAAGTAAGTTTGAATCTGGCGAACACCCCAAATATCAATTTAGAGAGAGAAATATTCGATTATTTCTTTTCGCTTAGTCTTCATGAAATATCTCATTACGTATATTGTCCATATGATAATAATACCAATTTTAGGTTATTGGCAGCTGCAATTAAAGGGGGAGTGAATAAATTCTACGCTCCTATGGTTGTTAATCTTTTTTCTGATTTAGTTATCGATTCTAAGAATCATGAAGATTTTGAAAAAATCATGAATTGGGAATTTGAAAAAACAACCACCAATCTTTTATCCGAAAAAGAGCCCCATGAGCTAAGTTCATTGTGGAAATTGCTAGTTTTAAGTTATCAGCATCTCTGGAATATACAAGTTATTAAAATTGATGAAAATCTAAATGTCTTGAATAAAATGGCCAAGAAAATATGTTCGATTGTTCTTAAAAATGTAGATGATGAAAGTAAATGGGAAAATAAGGTACGACGTATTTCGAAAATGATAAAAAAAATATTAAAGGAATCGTGCAGCTATGATGATAATGTAGACCTCCTCCCTAAAAAAGGAAAGAAAGGGGGAAGAGGACAATATGGGGAACAAATGAATCCTATCCAAACCCCGGAGGATGTTAAAGAGACATTTGGGGATCTTTCCGAGATAAAAAATCCCAATTTAGTCAAATCGGGAGGGACCGGGGGCCAAGAATCTCAGGGTCCTGAAGATAGTTTTATGCAAGGGACAGCGGAAGAACTCGCAGATGAAATAAATTATAATACATTCTCGGATGTGATGAGTCTCTATGGCTATAATGACTCTATGGAGATTCTTTCTTCATGGTATCGAGGTTTGGCAAAAGGAATTCTTAAATTTCATATTTTTGAAAAAAAACCTGGGAATGCTTTACCCATATACCCTACCACATGGAGAATTGGGGATCCTATTGAGGATCTCGATATACTCCAAACGATCTTGGCAAGTCCTGTAGTTATTCCCAATATCACTACTCGAAAATGGGTGAAAAGAAAAGGGCCCGGTCATAACGTGAGTAAAGCATTACCGGATATGATGATTGTAATTGATAGTTCGGGGTCAATGGATTGGAATTTCTTAAAAACAAAGGTAACCGGTAGGTATCATGTTTCACTCCTTGCTGCCTTTGCAGCAATGCATTATGCTATTGAACATGGTAGTTATCTCTCTGCTATAAATTTTTCTAGTACAGTTTCCCGTCAAAATTGGACCAATAAATATCATTTGATTGAAAAATGTCTTCTAAGGTATAAAGGGAATTCTACGGTCTTACCAAATAAAACAATTATCAGTCTTGCTAAAAAGGCAGACAGACCCTCGATCATTCTCATTATTTCAGATTTGGAATTATCAAACTGGAAACAAACTAAAAAAACATTTTTAAAACTCCAAGGAATGGGCCATAAAATCATTGGATTCTTTATCGATGGAAATCCAAAAATTTTGGATCACGATGATTTTCAAGAACTTTTTGAAAAAGGTGCGAGATTCTTCTGCATAAACAAGCTCTCCGACCTTATTGGTTTGGTTATTAGCGAGGTACAGAATGAATTTGAGAAAAGAGAAAATCCAAGTAAATAAAGTTTACATATATTTTGATAATTTTTTCCTGAAGAGTTCTGGTTTATTTTCAATTCCTAAAGTATCGGCAAAATAATTGGTGGTTGAATAGGCCTCCGTTTTAAAAATGGTTTCTTCACCATTCTCATCAAGGACGTTATATTCATTTTTTTCTTTCTTCACGAATTTTTTGTTCAACAATATTTCAATTCTGTTAAATGCTCTCTTTCCTAAAAGAGTTATGATATCTTCTTTTTCAATGGGTTGGTTAAATGCTATAAATGCTAATGTTTTCAAGGTTAATGGTTTCAAGGGTTTACCTGAAGTAAATTCCTCAATTTCTTTTTTCCTCATTACGTGATTTTTTACTTTGAGTTGAAATTTTTTCTCTTTTTTAATTTGACATTGATATATTTTCAAAGCCCCATTAAAATTTTCATAATCTCTTTTTAATGTCCTTAATATTTCTTCGATAAGATTCTTAGGAATTTCTGGAATATTACTTGAGATCTCATCAATTGAAACAAGTTTGGATTGATAGAACAGAAAAGATTCGATCATTTTTTTCCATTCATGAAAAGAATCTTTGAATTTTTCTTCATGATTGATTTTTGATTGGTTTTGCTCAATTATATTTTCCGCCATTTTTATATTTTCCTCCTTTATGCCTTTACTGCCTTATCGTTGGCTTGATTCTTTTCGAAAACTTTTAATGCTTTTCTGATTGAAAGATTCACTGCCGAGGAAACGCCTTCTTGGTTGGAAACACCTAAGAGCTGATCAACCCGGGTCATAGTAACATCCCTGTGGGTGATTATAACAAATTGAGAATCTTTTGAAAGATCCTTTATCATATCTGCAACCAATGCTGCATTTGCATCATCTAAAGCCGCATCAATTTCATCAAGAACATAATATGGACTTGGTATATGCATCTGAATTCCTAAAATTAGGGCAATTATGGTGAGTGTCTTTTCTCCTCCGCTCATTGCTTGCGTGAGGCACCATTTCTTTTTTCCCGGTCTTGCCATGATATTGACACCGCCCATAAAAGGATCTTCTTCATTTTCCAGTTCTAATTTAGCCTCTCCGTCAGGGGATAATTTACTGAAGATATATGCAAAATTTTCATTAATAGAATTAAAGGTATTCATGAAAACTTTCTTTTTCTCATCTTCTAATTCCTCTATAAAATCCAATATTCCTTGTTTTTCTTGGATCACTTGTTCATTTTTAAGTTCTAATTCATTAAATCGTTTTTCACATTTATTATATTTATCAATGGCTTTCATATTGATTGCCCCAAGTTCAGTTTTTTGTTCTATTATTTTTTCTAATCTCTTCTTATGCTTATTTAGAGAACAGTTCATTTCTTCTTCTGGAATAATTACTTCGGGATCAATTTTACATCTCCATTCATTAATCTTTTTGCTTTTTTCCTCGGTCTTAAGTTCATATTTATTTATTTTCAGGTTAAGTGGATGAATTTTCGTTTCGAGTAATCCATTTTGGCTTTTAAGATCCGATATTTTATACTTAATGTCTTTTTTCTTTTTCAATAAATCAGAGAGAATTTCACTTTTTTCGGTAATCTTTTTAACCAATTCTTGTAAATTCTTCTCTTTCATCTCTAAAGTTTGATTCGAATTATCAAGATTTTGTTTTGTTTCTTCAATTGTATGCTCTCTTTCTTTTATTATGTTTTGTGTATCTTTTTTGGATTTTACAATATTTTCCTCTAATTTGGTTTGAAGCTTCGTATATTTTATTTGAATTTTATTAAGATCTTCATTGAGTTTTTTCAAATTTTTCTCGGCATCTTTTAATTGTTCCTTCAATTCCGTTTCGTTTGATTGGGATAATTCTTGATTGATCTGGTTTATTTCTTTTTCAATTGAATTTAATTCATTTTGTAGTTTTTTCTTTTCTTGTTCTCTTTCGGAATATTCTCTTTGATAATTCTCTATTTTTTTATTTATTTCTTCTATTTCCTCTTTATGCTCCTTTATTATTTCTTTTAGTTGCTTAATATTTGATTCAGCAATTGTTATTTCTTTATCCAAATGTTTTGTTTTATTTTGACCCGATAATTTAATATTATATAATCTGCTTACCTCCGCTTTAAGCTTATCAATCTTCTGGTCGTTGAAATCTAACGCCTGTTTATAATTTTCAAATTCCTTTTCTACTTCCATTAACTTTTCTTCATCGTTTGATTGGAATCCTAAACCTCTCGATTTCTGTTTTTGTCCTCCGGTCATAAGATTGGACGAACTCACCTTATCACCATCCAAAGTCACACGATTTGCCTTTATTCTTAGCTTTCTCGCAGTTCTTATGTCCTCCACGATGATAGTGTTTCCGAAAATATAATCGAAGGCTTTCTTATATTTTGGGTCAAAAGATATTAAATCAACCGCTTTTCCATAAATCTTTGGATCACTGGGAAGGTTCCCACGAAACGAATATGTTTTTATATTATTGAGTGGGATAAAAGATGCTCGCCCTAATTTATTTCGTTTAAGATATTTAATACATTGTTCGGCGGTCCTTGCATCATCAACCACAACATAATTAAATCGACTTCCGGCCGCCATTTCCATTGCTGTGTTAAACTTTGGATCAGTTGAACCTAGCTTTGCAATGGTTCCATATATTCCATTAATCTCCCTATTTCTTTTCGCTTTGTAGATTGCCTTTATTGCCCGGCTTCCTGAAGAAAATCGCTTCTTCATCTTTATTTCCGATTTTAATTCCATTAGCTTTTTCTGTGCTTTAAGGTATCCCTGTTTCAGTCTATTTTTGTTTTTCTTAATCTTTGCAATCTTTTGATTAATCCTATCCATCTTTTTTTCGATATTTTTTTGATTAATCTTATTCATATCCTCTAAGCCAAGTTGCTTCTTCTTCTTCTTTTCTAAAGTGTCAATCTTTTGATGAAGATTTTCAATTTTTTTATGATTTCGCTTAATTTGAGATTTTAATTTTTTCTTTGAGTTTGTAATATTATTAATTTGATTTTGCAATACCTGTATTTTAGTATTTTTTTTGCTAATTTTATCTTTAATTTCTTCCCTAATTTTGTCTTTTTCTTTTTTTATTTTCTTTATTTCCATAAATTGGGCATCAATTTCAGAAAGCGCTTTTTCTTTCTCTTCTAGTTTTATTTTTTGCACTTCTATTTTTTCTTTTTTCTTCTTTCTTTTGGTAAGAACTGATTTTATTTCTTTTTCTAATTCTACTTCTTCATTTTTCAATTTATTTAAGAGTTTAAGTGATTTTTGTCTTTCTTCTTTTACTTTCTCTAAATTTTTTTGAGAAAGGTTGATGGTAGTTTTTAATTCTGTTATGGTTTTTTGTAATTTTTTCCGGTTTCTGGTTAATTGCATCAATTCCGAATTTTCTACACTCTTAATTTGTTTCTTTAATTCTCCAATTTTTTGTCCTAATTCTTGAATTTCTTTGGTATTTTCTCCCTTCTTTCTTTGGATTTCTGAGATTTTTTCTTGAATCTCCTTTTTTCCGTGTTTCATTTTATCGATTTTTTGTCTTGCTTTCTTAATTTGGAGTTTAAGAATGGCGTTTTTCCGAACTTTTTCCTCATCATCTAATTCGATAAACTTCTCTGCATCCTTTTTTTCTTTTTCCAATTCGTCCATTTGAAGATATACTTCGTTCAGTAAGAGAGAAATGTTCCCTAGATTTTCTTGTATTTTCTCTAATTCTTTCTCTGCTTTTTCCTTTTTTTCATTATAAGAGGCGATCCCTGCAATATCTTCAATTAGTTCTCTTCTTTCTGTTTCATTCATATTTATTAATTTAAATAATTTTCCTTGCATTATCATATTTGAGGAATTTGGGAGCATTCCCGCAAGATCTAACATGTTTCTTATTTCTGTACGGGTTGTTCGCTTGTCATTTAATTTGTATATGCCTCTTCCTTCCTGATTTATTTGTCTTGTAATTGAAACCTTGGGTCTATCGGTGGGAAAAGTTTTATCCGCATTATCAAAAATTATCTTAACTGTGGCAGTTTTTGCTGGTTTGAGTCCATTCCCTCCATTTGAGATTAAATCTGAGGTTTTATTTGCCCTCAGTTTTTTCGCGGAAAGTGTTCCTAGTACAAAAACAAATGCATCAATGATGTTGCTCTTCCCCGAACCATTAATTCCAACTATGGCCGTAAAGCCTTTGTCAAAATTGATTACCGTTTTATTTCTGAATGATTTGAAACCTTTGAGAATCATTTTTTCTATATGTACCATTTTATAAACCTCTTCCTGTGTTAAATGGATATTAATTTAAATTTGATAGGATAATTTGATTATTTTAGCTTATCTTATTCGAATATTATCCTAATATAATCAAATAATTGGATAAGATGTGGATAATATCTGGGTATACATGAATAAGGAGTGGAAAATAAATCATGATTCCTAAGTGGAAAAAAAGAATATCGGCTTTATTTTAATGCAAAAGTTTACTTTGAATAGTTAGACGTCTATTTACTAATATAGACTTAGCCACCGATGACAGTGGCTGATCAGATTTGATTCTAAAAAAATTATCATTAAAGATTTAGAT
>CAZEPC010000120.1:0-12096 GCA_964513765.1 uncultured archaeon | reverse complement strand
TGTGATGATTTTTTCTTTCGTTTCCTTATTTCTCTGTCTGTGGATAAGCAAAGATATCGCGGCGGGTATGACCAGAATGAAGGTAAATATAACCCATAAGCTCATAAAAGATAACATCTTGGTGTTATTAAAGAGCCACATCGTGCTGATCTGATAGTCTCCATCTAACGCGTGTAGCATATTTACTCCTAAATTATGTAAGGCTGAGTAGATGAGCCAATCGGCGATCATTTGCCCCAAAAATCCGACCAAAACTTGTCCTTTAAGAATCTCCTCCCGTAATTTTATTTTTGGGATTAAAATCACTTCAAATACTGAGATCAGTATTCCCAAGATCAAGGGGACCAATACATAATTGGCATTTTCACCTGCCCAACGGGTTATGTGATTGACTAACCACCATAAACTGCTAATGCTTAAATTAATTACAATGAAAAGGTATATGTCCAGTTTCCCTTCCGTAAGGAACCGTAAGATTCCAGAATTCTGGGATTTTCCCTTTTCTGTCATTAGCTATCTCCTCCAATTTCAACAAGGTCTAGATGTATATTCGTGGTCGTGGGAGTATTGCCCACCCGTTCTGGGGCATTAATTCTTATATCCAAAAATTGATGGGTGGCATTACGGAATGAGGTTCTCACGATTGCTTCCGAATTAGTTGGTTCCCATGTATAACCATCAATTAAGGGGAGTACTGGGTCAGCTCTTGCAAAGGGGATGGATTCCGTAAGGTTATTAATTATCGCGAATTGAGCACCTGCCATGAGATCCGAGGGATCATAGTTAAGTGTCCAATTAACCCCCCCGAACTTACTAAATTGGGTGGGGTGGCAATAGCTAGGATCCCGATTGCCGTCATCATCATAATCATAGGTATAATCTTGGACTTCCCCTTCGTTTATGGTAATTCGCCGATATCCGAGAAATGGAGTGTAATCCTCCCATACACCGCTTTCGATTAATCCTGTTCTTGCATCTTTCGCCGCCGATGAAACCAAGAATATCTTGGGATCTTCGATTTCCGGGGCACTATTACCCACTATCTGGGGAATATGGCATGCATCGAGCATTGAAGTTGATGTATAATAGGTACCTAGTGCTTCTTTCATGTCAAAAACAAGGTTGTAATGGTTGTGTCCGTTTAGCACACCGGCAGCATCGTATTTTACCATGGCATCCAAAATCGACCCTACGGATGTTTGCATTTCTCGGTCCAATATATCCATAATGGGATAATGTGCTACAAAGAAGGTGGCTTCTCCTTGTTCTCCTCCTTCTTTAATATTTGAAATAGCCCACTCAAGAGATTTTCCATCAGGGGGCAGAACAGAATTAATATTGATTAAACGCGTCCCTCCCCATTGGTTTGCCTGTTGAATCGGACCAAAATAGTAGGGATATAACCCCAAATTCTTATGATCGTGATTTCCATTTCCAGAAAATAGAGGGACACCGAGATCTTTAAGTAATTCATATATAATTGTGTACTCCTCAGGGTATTCATGCGGACTATTCGTAAGGTCGCCGGAAGCCACTAATATGTCTGGGGCCCAAATGGAAATTGCCTGCATAAGGCTCTCCAATCGGTACTTGTTAAGCGGAATATCCGAATTTCCATCGAGCATTACATGGATATCGGAAATGTGTATTAATGAAAAAGGAATTTTTCCTGGCTCTTGAGCTTCGGTTGCGAAGGTATCAATTTCCGAGGAAATATACACACAATTTACCTCACTTAGTGTGAATGAGGCGGATCCAGTTCCACTACCCGCCCCGCCTAAATATTCACCTGCTTCAATGATACCCGCATGGTTTGCCAAAGGTGAATTATAGGCCACATGAAGATTATAAAGTCCAGGTGATATATCTTCTCCTGTCTCGATCGTGATTTCCACGGCATTTTTAGCAAGAGATGAGGAATCTTGCATTCCCTCCGCAGTAAAGGGGTTTGATATCTTTTTTATCTCTCTGATATTACGCGATTGAATGGTAGCATTTTCAAGATAGGAGGTGGAAAGGCCTATATCCCAATTTTCTTTACTTATCCATTCTTGCGGAATTGATCTTTCAGTGGGGTCAATTCCCACAATTATCTGTAATGTATTGTCTTCTTCAATATTTTCTTCAGCGCTCAAGTAAGGATCTAATCGGGTGGGTGCACCAAATCTCGGTGATGCTAAATAAGCTCTTGCATCCTGAACAATTGGTACCGAAACCACGATGATTAGAGTTATAGAAATAATCGAGCTCAATAGGAAAGCCCAATATTTTCGGGGTGAATTCCCCCGAGATTTTACTGTATTTGGTTCTTCTTTCGTTCCCATGCTTTAATATATGGTGGTATTCGATTAATACCTTTTGATAAGATCCCTCTCTCAACCAAAATCATGTTGGTATCATATCCCGCCCTCTCCCTCGATATATGTTTATTCTCTGCACTCTTTGTTGTTATGCCATAATTCGAGGTGCCCATATGGGTATCTATGATTCATATGGCTTTTATAAAGATTTTTAAATAGACTGAGATTGGAAATTTGATAAATCATGTTCAGTATCAATCAAATCCCGCGATAACATCTCCTCCAGGTGCAGAATATCTTTTTCTCTTTTTTCAAAATGAAATAAAATCGATTTTCCCTATCTTTGCTTATTATCAACCTACTATCCACCGATTAGGGAGTTGTTACCAAGATGTTTTTGCTGATGTTGTGATCAATCACAAATCTCGACCCTTTTACTTGTATTATTTGGTTGATTTTCGTTCTTTTTTCGATAAAAATTCTCTGACCTGGATATACTCCCAATGAAAGCAATTTGTATACTATTTTATCGGATGGAACTATTATTTTATGAACTATGGCTGCGGGAAATTTGAATTCAGATAAATTATAGATATTTTGCGGATTTAGGGAATGTTTATGGAAATTTTGTAAGTTTTGTAAATCCCGCTCATCCAAAAATTTCTCCATTATTTTCTCTATTTCAAATTTAGTAAGATTTTTCGAAGAATTAGAGAGATCAAAGCTATTTTTGATTGCCTCATATTTTTTCCGAATATTTCGGGCTTTTTGAAGGCCTTCTGTGGTCAATTTGACTCCCTTGTTTAAAATCTCTATGTCCCCATTTTGTTCCATTATATCCAAAAACCTCCCCAACTCTTTCTTATTTCTGTGTAATGCTTTTAACTTTTCAAATTTTACCAATCCCGATTTTTCCGAGGAATTAATCATTTTTAAAAGCATTTTATGGTAGATCTCTTTAATTTCCTTCCATGACACACCAAAAAACTTCCCTTTTCTAAATTTTCTTCCATGGGCTTTTCCATGACGGTGGCCTCCTTTTCTACGTCGCCTCATTTTCATGCTGGTTAATCCTCTATGTTTTTGCTTTGTTTTCATGTCGATGCTAAATCTATTGTTCAAAATTAAAAAAGATGTTTGAAGAAAAAAGATGGATCTCTGTGTTTTTTGTGTATTCTATGTTAATAGATACACTCTGTTTCAATCAACAATTATAACTCTCAAATATATTTCTTCTGGTATCATGCTAATAATGTTTAGAATATTCAAGCAATGCTGGCTACTTTTTGGGTATTTGAATTTTTTAGCAAGGGTTTGGTAGTCCTCCATATCTTTAGCATTCCCAGATTGACGATTGGAAAAAGTAATTCTAACCTGAGCGATTCCCATAAGAAAGCCCCATAGAACTCTCCCACGATCACCATGTCCAAAACTTGCGCAGAATAAATGGCTATATGTAGAATTCCCAAGATGGATGCTAACAGGGCACCCCCGAACGCAAATGAGTATCCCTTAAATACGGAATCCTTTTGGGTCTGTGTTAGATTCCTCATCGATGTGAGAAATATCAAAAATAATAATATGCCAATTCCCATTTTAAGAATATGGTCGAACCAATTTCCCGAAAAATCCGCTATTCCTGCCGAATCACCAAAGCTCACAAACACTACAGGAATTTCCACAAAAATTGCCATAAATTCACCAATCATTAAGATTGCTGCAATAATCGTGTTAAACAGCGAATAATTCATGATTTGTTTCAAATATTCATCAAACTTATGACTCATCTTCAGAAATACACCCCTCCAAATAGTTGAACTATAAATGCCATGAGATATGCCAGCACAAATCCATAGACTACACTTATTAAGGGCCATTTCCAGTTTCCCGTTTCTCTTTTAATGGCTCCAATAACTGCCACACAGGGTGTATAGAGTAATACAAACACCAAGTAGCTGTAAGCGATAACCGAACTATTTCCAAGCTTTTCAACAATGGCCTGTCCTAATCCTCCACTTTCCTCACCTATACCGAGCATCATTCCAAACGCGGCAACCACCACCTCTTTGGCCAAAAAGCCGAAAATTATTCCTACTGTGGCGATAATTCCAAAGTTGAGTGGCTCAAAAATAGGTTGGAAGAAATTTCCGATAATATATAGCCAAGATTCTGTGGGATCGGTTTGCTCTAAGGGAAATGTTTGTAGAATCCAGAGTATAATTACAACCACAAAGATGATAGTACCTGCTTTTTTAACAAACTCTTTTCCCCGCTCCCACATGTGGATTGAGGTACTCTTAAAGGTCGGACTTCGGTATTCACCCAATTCAAGGATAAACGGCTCTCTTTCTCCTTTAAATACGAACTTTTTGAATATTAGTGCGACTAAAATTGCCATCAAGATTCCTAACGCATAGAGGGAAAATATTATCGAAGCAGCCCCTGAACCCCATACGGCTCCGGCGATGAGAACATATACTGGTAACCTTGCTCCACATGACATATTCTGGTTCGCCATAATGGTGGTTATCCTATCTTCTTCAGATTCGATCGCCCTCGTAGACATTATAGCAGGAACATTACAACCAAATCCTAAAAGCATCGAAACAAAGGATCTTCCGTGTAATCCGAGCTTATACATGAGTCTATCCATTACAAATGATGCACGCGCGAGGTAACCCGAATCCTCTAGAAACGAAAGAGCGAGAAATACTAACAAGATATTGGGTAGAAAAATTATGATTGATCCAAACCCGTTAATTATCCCATCCACTAAGAAAGAACCCCATAAGGAGCCCTCCCCGAGACTGGATAAGATAGCTCCCCCCAATAATCCTTGTAGGTATTCAATCAAAGTCATGAAAGGGGCAGCCACTCGAAATGTGAGCTCGAATATACCCCACATGATCATGAAAAATATGGGTATCCCGAACTTTTTGTCTAAGAAGAGTATATCTAAAAACTCACTCTTGTCAAATTTTTCTGCTTGCCGTTGGAGGGATTCTTCAATTATTTCTCCAATTTTGGCATATCTCTGTTCGGCCAACTCAATTTTTCCCTCCCCGTTCTCTATCTTGTTCACCTTCTCTAATACAACGGCACCTCGGGCCATGCTTTTGATCTTCTCTTCTACATATGAATCATTTTCCAATAATTTCAGAGCGGTCCATCTTTCATCTTTTCGTTCAACATTTAGATCATACTCCTTAAAAACTTGTATGATTTGTTTGATCTTGTGTTCAATTTTTGAAGAATATTGAATTTTCCCATTTTTAATTGTCTTTTGCTGCTTCACAAATGTTTCAATAGATTTTTTAAGATCCTTGATCCCCTTTTCTTTGATTGCAATTGTGGGAATGACCGGGGATTTGAGCCTCTTGCTTAGTTTATGGATATCTATCTTAATACCTTTTTCCTCAACGACATCCATCATGTTTAGCACAAAGAGGACCGGTACTCCCATCTCCTTCAGTAGAAGTCCCAGATATAGATTTCTCTCTAAGTTTGTACCATCTAAAATATCAATAATAAGCTTGGGCTTTTCCTCTAAAATGTAGTTCCTGGCAATAAGATCATCCACTGCATTAGGGGTTAAGGAGTAAACTCCTGGAAGATCAGTGATGCTAATGCCATTAAAACTTCCAGTTTTCTTTTCTATCGTTACACCTGGCCAATTTGCAACATGGGCCTTTGAACCCGTGAGGGAATTAAAAATAACTGTTTTGCCCACATTCGGATTTCCAATTAACGCAATTTCTTCATTACTCAAAAAATTCAACCTCCACTTGATCACACACTCTCTTTCGTAAAGAAAGATGATATGATTTGATTTCAAATTCGAGGGGATCGTTCCCTATTGGTGCTTTTCGGATAAGTTTAATTTCGGCACCGGGCACGAGTCCCATGGAATAAAGCTTTTCTTCAGACGAAGAGGTCACCTTTAAAACTCTTGCTGATTGTCCAATTTTTAACTCTGATAACTTTTTCACAAATTTCTCCTAATTGTCTGGTCCCTTTCCTTGGGATCAAACAATATTTCTAGTCATGTCTAAAGAGTTCTCAATAATATAAAAATATTTCTCACAAGATTAAATTCTACTTTCTTTTCTCTGATATTCCATGTATTTATTTAAAAAGAGTTATGATTTGTTTACTTAAGACGATTTAAAGTGATGAGGGAATTATTTATCAAATTAAAAAGAAATTTTTATAAGTATTCTAGGCATGTATAATAATATGAAACCCTACCAAAATATCATGAAAAAAATCCTAAGATATGTTATTTTTGAGGGAAAAGTATCGGTTAGACAAATATCCCACGATCTCCATCTGCCCAAGGTGATGGTAGAAGATATTTTGGAATATCTAAAGGAGAATAAATATCTTATTAATGAAGATAATAGTACAAATTCATGCGATGGTGCATGTCCCTCAGGTAAACTTTGCGAATCTTGTCCTTTTGCTTCAAAAACTTACGGCACATATAAAGGAGCGTATAGAGTCTCTGAAAAGGCCAAAGAATTTATTTCTACGGGATGACATAATTCTTCAAAATCAAAGAAGATTTTTTATCTCTTTTGCCCTATATTGTATCATACACATTATGACAAAAAAGCCCAATATTTTACTAATTATTACGGACCAGCAAAACTCTCAAATGCTAAGCTGTACGGGAAATCCTCACGTCAATACCCCCAATCTTGATAAATTGGCAAGTGAAGGGACGAGGTTTTCAAACGCGGTATGTGCTAATCCGGTGTGCATTCCCTCCCGATTTTCTCTATTTACCGGCCGAATGCCAGGGGAGATTGATTTACGTTGCAATGCAGATGCTCGAAAAATCCCGGATGTCCCTGACGCCATTCTTCAAAAGGGGTTGGGCTTTCTGTTTCGGGATGCTGGGTATGATACTTATTATGCCGGAAAGGAACATCTTCCCACATTCCGGGCGAAGGATATAGGTTTTGATTATATCTGCCGAGATGAGAGAGATGAACTTGCGCGGATATCTGCAAATTTTTTGAAAAAAGAACACAATAAACCCTTCCTCCTGGTGACTTCCTTCATTAACCCTCATGATGTTTGTTATATGGCTCTTAATGCCTATAGAAGGAAAATGTCCTGGAGGAAGCGGCTTGATCTAAGATTCCAAAAATGGATAAAAAAACCCGAATTTTATAATGTATACTCCTTGCTAAAGAGTGTTGGTTATGATCCCGAAGGTTCTGGTAATCAAGGCTCTGTTGATGATTCAAAGATCCCGGTTCTTCCTAAAAATCACAATCCCCAAAAAGATGAACCGGAAGCCATCCGATCTCTGTTTAAGCGTACATTCCGTAAGCACGCCAGGGATGAATGGGATGAGTGTGAATGGCGGCTTCATCGCTATGTCTATGCAAAACTTACCGAAAAAGTGGATTCTCAAATCGGTCAAGTTCTCTCTGCTTTAGATAATGGCCCTCATAGTGAGGATACCGTAGTGGTCTTTACCTCCGATCACGGTGATCATGATGCCTCCCATAAGTTGGAGCATAAAACAGCCTTTTACAAGGAGGCTGTGAATATACCGCTTATCGTTTCTGGGAGTGACACATTTCCAAAGGGAACAGTATCTAGCCAACTTGTGAGTAATGGCCTCGATTTACTCCCCACTCTTTGTGCTTTGGCGGGGGCCGATCCTCCCCAAGGTCTTTGGGGAAAAAATATTGCACAGATCATAAAAGATCAACCTGCGATCGAGAGGGAATGGATTCCCGTTGAAAGCGAGATTGGAAGGGCACTTTGGAATGATAGTTGGGCGTATGTGGTATATGATTGCGGAGAACATCGAGAACAACTGTATGATTTAAAAAATGACCCTGGCCAAACCCGGAATCATATCAAAAAAAATCCCGAAATTTTGGAACGCTGTCGGTCTTTAATTCGGGAATTTTGGCCATCGTTGGATGTTCCTCATTAGTGAGTTTGCTTCACTATAATTTTTACTTTACTTATATCCGTTTATTTCTGTTCTACTTTTTACCGTTTAATGTGGTTAGGGTTTGCTGCTGGGATTTTTTGGCTTTCTTCCATTTTGAGAGAATAAGCCCCTCAATGGTGAAAAATCCTGCCAAAATTAAGATATACATGATATTTCCGAAAAGTAAGTCTTGGCGTAAGTCCTCTCCGATATTATGTAAGTAATAGAGATTAAATTCAAACCCTTCGACGTCATCCCCGTTTATTGCATCCCAATATCGGGAAATAAAATCGTCACCGTAAGCCTCGTAAGCACCTACGAATTGATAACTTCCATCACTATTTCTTAAACTTTGGAGCACAAAGGTGCTAATTCGCTCACAACCGAAATGTTTCGCAATTTTGGCTTGCATTACGAGCCCTTCAAACCCGTAACCCACGGAATCTCCGTCTAAAATATTCTCGGTGCGATTGCTCATGAAGGATTTTCCCGTGATTCCCAGATATATCCCGATTTTACCTCCATGTCCCGCCTCATACAAACATCTATTCAGCACTTGCATATTGAGATAAAGTTCTGAATGGGGTTCATTCACATTGTATCTTTCGTAGGTGGGTATTGCGTCTCCGCCTGCCGTATAAATCATGGGGCCATATTCCGTGTAATTGACGTCCAATACATTATTCATTCTAATTATATCTAAATCATTATCTCCATCTAATACATCTACGATACTATCCATACTGAATGTGGTCTGAAATTCAAATCTATCCCCGTGTTTTTCATAAAATTCGGCCATAAAATCCTGCCATTGTTCAGTGGCTTCTTGATTACGGGTTCGATTAACCTTAGGGTACTCTTCAAAATCATTTTTGGCCGGATATTCTTGATCGGTGTTTAATCCGATCACATTATCCAAATTTTCCTCCAATGTCATGTTTATAATTTCTTTGGTCAGCCAAATTGAATAATCGGCATTTCCGTCCCATTGAAAGGTGCCGGGCATCCCGATGATGGCGGGCATAATGTTTACATTGGGGTAATTGTGTAACCAATACTTGCAAGAATCAATGTAATAATTTTTCTGGTATTCAAACTGGGCTTGCGTAAAATTAACGGGCAGACGAAACAGATCGTACGCAATGATTGTCACGTTGTATTCATTTAGTTCCTCCTTTTGTAATGTAGTATAGCGATTCGGATCAATAGGATCCCAAAACGCCAATTCCACTTGTTCCTCCCCGGGTTCTACAGTAATCCCCTCTTTAATTTGCACAAGATTCGAATCTAACGCATAGGTAAAGAACGATGCCAGGAGAACTCCGAGGAGTAATATCATTCTCAGAACTTTTTTTTTCTTACTTGATCCAAGATTATTGGGTTTCGTTTTCTCTGCTTCTCCAGATTGGTTCTTTTCTCTCTTCTGCTTTCTCATTCGAAAAGTGGCTTTTTCCTTGTATCTTCTAACTGTCTCCAAGAAAAAATAGATGAGTCCACCGATCACTCCGCAAAAAACAATCACGATGCTTATTATAGTAGATGCAATTGTAATGCCCGGGAATGGGTTGATGTGGGCAAAAGTATCTATATAATTATTCCATATGGTGTCAATAATCAAATATCCAATCCCTAACAAGATCACTATCGAGATTCTTAATCGAGACTTAAGGTATCCAAAGTAAAACGCTGCTCCAACCAGAGAAATTCCGAACAAAAAGAAATAGGGAGACATTGCTACAAAGGGTGCCCCTTGAAAAAGCATATAAAATGCCGGAATGATATACCAAAATATGCCAACTGTCATTAACCCGCCAAAAGCAAGTTTAACCATGAGGTTACTAGTTTGAATGGCCTTTGGCCAAAAGGGTTTTATATCTTGAAGTTGGTTATCATTTGCCGATTCTTTGTTTTTCATATTCTAAAAATAAGCGTCATTCATTGATAAAAATCCCCGTTTAGAGATTTTTGTGATTTTTTTATAACAAAAAATTGCGTTTTTAAATCAAGTAGAAATGTTGATATCATCAAAGCATCGGGGAAATGTCTATTTTTCCCCCTCCATTTATGTGAATTATTCTTTGGCTTTTGGAAAAAAAAACCTAAAAGCGGTAAAGGAATCTTCCTCGGAGAGTACATTCACATATCCGTTGTGTTGTTCGATGACCGACTTTACCATTGGTAAACCCAACCCATTTCCATTAGCCTTTGTGGTGAAATAGGGATCGAAGATCCGTTCAATTCTCTCATGGGGGATCCCAGGGCCGTTGTCTATGATCTCCACCATCACCATATTTTTTTCATCCTTTGCGCCATCTTCCATTGCATGATCGACTGAAACCTCCTTAGGTTGTATGGGTCCGCCCTCTTGATTCCTCGGAGATCCTTCTAAAGAACTTTCTTTTGTTTCCATATATGATTCGATAAATTGAATTGTACTATTTTCTTTGTAGCCTATTAAGTATTTTTTTGGTATCTGAAGATTCGTAGCCGTTATCAGCAGTTGAGGGTTATCAATCTCTTCCATTGCTTCTAAGGAGTTAATCATTACATTACTGAATACCCGCAATAGTAAATTTTCATCTCCTTGAATTTTCCATAAATTTTTGCCGAAATTGAGTTTGTGTTCAATTGAATCATCCCTCAAAATTAATTTCGTGGTTTTTTTCAATACATTCGAGATATCGAGGGGATTAAAGGTAATTTCATCGCTTTTTGAAAGTTGCATCAATTGATTTGAAAGGTTATGGGCACTCTCTGAGGCCACTTTCATATCATTAAGCCGATCCAATTGAGATTCGCTGAGGGATTCTTCCATTTCGAGTTTAAAGATTTCAATATTTCCCATTATAACCTGGAGGAAGTTCTTAAAATCGTGTGCCAAACCTCCCGCCATTTTATAAATCGCTTCTTGATGTATCTTTTGTTCCTTTATCATGCTCTCCGTGATGTCTTGAATTATCCCAAAAACGCCCTTATGATAATATTCTAAATCACAAATAATATGCCTGTCTTGAACGGGGGCCGGGATCTTTATTTCAAATTGGTTATGTGCTTTTTGTTGGATGGTATTGGTTATTTTTTCTAAAATTACTCTTCGTTCCTTTTTTGGTAAAATGCTTAAGGTCTGGTATATTGGTTTTAAATTGGAGTTTAAATCCCCAGAATCAATGTATTCTTGATCATCTTCTTCATTTTTATGATTAATTTTACGGTTAGGGGGGCTAGTATTTGATTTCAGATTAGATGCTTTTGTGGTGTGCTTTTCTTGGGTATTTTTACGAAATTGTTGAGAGGTTGCATTTATGAGGTCCAAAAAACCTTCAGAATAATCCATTTTTCGTGTTTCTAGATCATACTTAAAAAATTCAAAATTCGCAATACTGCCGGCAATTTTCAAGCTTTTACTGGAAATCTTAGCATCGATCATTAAGTTTTTGACCTTCTTTTGCATAGTTTCATATTTTTTTCTATTCCATTCTACTTGATATAATTTTTGATATGCTCGGTATATAAGAAATGCACTAGTTGTTTGAACGGCGAAATTGCAGGTATGCACTAAAGATTGAACATTCTGATTATTGAAAACACTTAAGGTTATAAGTTCAGTTATGATTCCAAGAGTGAACAAAGCGATAGCTATTATGAATACATTAATACTTTTTATCACTTTCTTTTTATTACGGATTTTAGGATCATTTTTGGTCTTTTGTGCAAAATAAATAATGCTGAACGAAATGAAAATAAAATACAAAAAGATAAGATAATTATTTATCGTTATAAAATTAAGATATTCTCTACTTCCCATAGCCCACCGTTTCCATTGTTCCCAATACCCAA
>CAZEPC010000119.1:0-12102 GCA_964513765.1 uncultured archaeon | reverse complement strand
TCTGGTTCTGGTTCTGGTTCTGGTTCTGGTTCTGGTTCTGGTTCTGGCTCTGGCTCTGGCTCTGGTTCTGGCTCTGGCTCTGGCTCTGGTTCTGGCTCTGGTTCAGGTTCAGGTTCAGGTTCAGGTTCAGGTTCAGGCTCAGGTTCAGGTTCAGGTTCAGGTTCAGGTTCAGGTTCTGGCTCTGGCTCTGGCTCTGGTTCTGGTTCAGGCTCAGGCTCAGGCTCAGGCTCTGGCTCAGGCTCAGGCTCAGGCTCAGGCTCTGGCTCTGGCTCTGGCTCTGGCTCAGGTAAATTGGCCATAATTTCATTGATTTGAGATTGTGCCCAATTGACACCTTCGTCTATACCCCATTTTTTACATAATTCAACAGAGAGCTGGAACTTTTGTATTGCCTTCTCCAAATCTCCTTCGCTCTTGGCCTGTTTTGCGGCTTCAATTGCTTGGGTATTTTTTTTCATATCTTTGTTTCTTTGATCTTCCGACAAATAAATTCACCTATACTTACTTATTATTTGCTAATCAATAAAAAAGATTTTTTATAATCTCAATTTTATAAATTCATGTTTGGAAATTTAGACAAGGAAAAAGAATTTTGGGATAAATATTTCGGCTTTTTTCAAGAAAAATTCGATGAAAAGCTTGGAATTGCACCAGCGGTTCATGAAAGTGATGATTATGAGGTTGATTTCACCATAGGACAAGAGTCCAATAACATACTAGGGATCCGTGTGTATCAATTTGTTCCCGTACCGGCGGAAGACGTTCCAGATGAGGTAGCGGAAAAGATGAAAGCAAAGCAAGAGGAATCAGAACAATCTTCTGAAACTGATAAAGAAAAAACCAAATCTGAAAAAAGTAAAGATATGTATCAAGTCTATCTATTTGATCTCGTCCGGGAGGAAAGTACCGATATTGATACAAGTGATTTGGAGGAAACCCTGTCTTTTGAATATTCTAATCCTATGTTTGAAAAAGAAAATGAGTTAATCACCCAGGTCACCTTCTATAAAAATGAACATAATGAAATAATATTAGCAAAGGAAACAAAAGGAGACGAAAAGGAAATTATCAGCGTCTTTTCTTTAGATCCGGAGTTAATAAAGCTCTTAGAGACTTAAAACAATAAAAAATGAAGCAATTAAGACTTTATCCTTCTTTAGATACGAAGCTAGTTTTATCTAAAAGGCAAATCTTTTTTTTCATGCCTTCTTAATTCTTTTGAGTGAAATGAGTAGTGGAAAGAAGGAACAAAAGGATTCAAAACCAAAATCGGACAAAGATGTACTTGATTATGATAAAATTCATAAAGGATTAGTTAATGTAGTCGTTGATGAAAGTAGTATATCCTCTATTGATGGATACGCAGGTAAATTATATTATCGAGGATTCGCCATTTCAACCTTGATCGAGAATTCTAACTTTGAAGAGGTGGCGTATTTATTATTGTTTGGAAAATTACCCACTCAATTTGAATTGGAATTTTTCAGAGAAAAGCTAGCATCAGAAAGAGAGCTACCGGACAGAATTCTCATGATCCTCCAGTCATTCCCAAGAAGGACCACCCGTATCGAACTTTTAAGAACCGCTATCTCTGCACTTTCTCTTTATGATCCAGATGATTATGATTATTCAAGAGCCGCTAATGTGAGAAAAGGTATGAGGATAATTGCCAAGATCCCAACAATTTTAGCCTATTCCCATAGGATAAAGGGAAATATGCCCTTAATAGAGCCTGATAAAACTTTAAGCCACGCAGCTAACTTTTACTACATGATGACCGGGAAGCAACCCGACGAAGACATTGAAAATGCATTTGATATGCTTTTAATGCTTCAAGCAGAGCATACCATCAACGCATCCACCTTTTCGGCAAGAGTAACTGCATCTACATTATCCGATATTTATTCTGCAGTGGTTTCGGCAATTGGAACCCTTAGAGGACCACTTCATGGGGGAGCAAATGAAGCAGTTATTAATTATTTGCTCAATGAGGTGAAAACCTTGGATGATGCGCTTCCTTGGGTAAAGAAGAAATTTTCAAACGGAGAAAAAATAATGGGTTTCGGGCACAGGGTATATAAAACCATCGATCCTAGGGCCAAAATACTAAGAAAGACAGCTAAAAAATTTTGGGATAAAATAATGGAAACAAATCCCAACGACGTAAATCTCTACAAGATAGGAGAAACCATTGAAACATATATGGCCGAGGAGAAAGGATTAACACCCAATGTAGATTTTTATTCCGCAATCCTCCTACATGCACTCGGAGTTCCTACATTACTTTACACCCCTTTGTTTGCAGCATCCCGGTCAATCGGCTGGGTAACCCACGCAATAGAACAATTAGAAAATAATAAACTTATTAGACCACGATTACGCTATACAGGGGAAATCGACAGAGATTATATCCCAATCGCAAAACGTTGGTAATTGATTGGGAAAACTTTATTGTTTTAGAAATTTTATTGCATCTCTTCTTCTTCTTTTTTCTTATTGTACGCCTGAACCGCATTCCAGAGAGCCCATAAATTTTCATCGGGAGTGTTATTTGGACATCCAACCACATTGATGGAGACGGGGCCTCCCTTAATCTGGCTTGTAATTGATTCGACATCCCTCCGAATCTGATCAGTAGTTTGATTCAGCATTCGATATGGCGAAATCCTGCAGGAGATATCTAGAGGCCCCAATTTGGGATTAATAAAATTCTGCCGAGCATAGGTAAGATCGCTTCCAAATCCGAACTCAAGACTATTCCATTGGATCTTTTTATAAGAATCCATCATATTAGCATCCGCCTTTCCGCAATGATGCAGGCGTACTCCATTTCCCAGTTCTTCTCGGCACTTCTCTATTACGGGAATAATGTATTTTTCCCATTGAGGTGGTCGTAAGTAGTAATAGGTGCAGCCTGATACGCTCCAATTGGTTTTTATCGAACGACCCGTTTCTTTCCGCAATTTTTTCGTGATATCAATATAAACATTTGAAGATTTCTCTAAAATGTGTTTAACTTCTTTATCCTTATTCTTCCTTGCAATTAGGCTCAACATTCTGTTATCGCCAGCTAGTTTCATTGATAAATTAAGAGGACCTTGAAGATCTGGAAGATTAAGATGTTCTTTTTTCCAACCTTGCTCCAGAAGAACATCAATTTCCTCAAATAACCACTGCATTGAATCCTCCAAATTTGGTTCTTTTAAGCTCAAGGGATCCGCCCCTTGATCAAGAAGTGGTCTGGCAGTAGGGGTCATAGTTTCCTGAAACTTTATTTCACAGCCCCAGCATTTAGGAATGGTAGCCACACCAATCCCCAATCTCGGATGAGTTTTTTTCTTTCCGTCCGGATAAAAATCGGGATATTTTTCAACTTTAAAATCTTGTTCTTTCTTTTCTTGTTTGTACCTCTTGATTGGATCTGAGAAAACTTCTTCGGAGTAGTCCGATCCTATATGATTTACATAAAAATCAGAGGCAAAACTTATTCCGCACCGAATATAGAGAGGCATAAAATTTAGAAGTGACATACACATTTCTAAAACGAACGTCCCATAAAAACTAATTTAAATTGAAAAAAAATTTATTTTTTCTGAGAATGCGGCGGATCAATGTTTTTAGAATTATTTTTGAAATCCTTTCGTAAATCCCTCAGTTTTATCCCCTCCTTTTTGGCCCACCGAATGATTTCTTTCCGCAACCTACTATAGAATTTATGTCCTTTTTCCCTCCAACCAGGATCCATCAACTCTTTTTCTGTGAGAACGAGTCTTCGGTATTTGGGTTTCACCTCGGGGATATGAATTACCTCTTGGACTTTTTTGGGACGTGGCACACCCTTAAGTTCGATAATACTATGAACCTTCTTTTCCTCGGGAGAGGGATGAATCACCACAAAATTTGGAACACCCCGCGATTTTGTGTAATATTGGCCTTTTTTGGCAACCTTCGGTTTTTTATGGGGTATTCTCTGGGCATGGAGCCAGTTATCCACCTCAACCTCCAAGGTACAAGAACATCTATGACCATCGGCAGCTTTTGCTTTTCTGAGTTTCGTGGGAGGAGTATTAACCATCCTCTTAAAGCGAATTCGGTTGATTAAAAAGCAGATAATGGCCAGAATTACCAAAATAAGTAAAAAGAAAATATTCTTGGGTAAACCAAGCCATTGTTCGTGGATAAACAGAATGGATAGAAGACACATATATCAAAAAAAAGATAAGGCGGAAAAAATAATTTGTCAATATGAATATGAGAAAAAATCTGGATGAACCACAGATAGACAAAAAATTCAAGATTGCTTCCTCTGAATATGAGGAAATAGGAGTAGATGTGGAGAAAGCGCTGGATACCATAAGGAAAATCCATATTTCCCTCCATTGTTGGCAGGGAGATGATGTAGGAGGATTTGAAACGCCAGATGCGGAACTCTCAGGAGGGGGGATCCAAGCCACCGGGAATTATCCGGGAAAGGCTAGAACAATTGATGAACTGAAACAAGATTACGACAAAGCATTTTCTCTTATCCCAGGAAATCATCGAATTAATATTCATGCGATTTACGGAGATTTTAAGGGAGAACAAGTGGATAGGGATCAGATAACTTTTAAGCATTTTAAGGGATGGGCAGATTGGGCGAAAGAAAGAGGGATAGGAATTGATTTTAATTCAACCTTATTTTCTCATCCCAAAGCCGCTTCGGGATTCACTTTAAGTAGTAAAGAGGATGAAATTCGTAAATTTTGGATTGAACACTGCAAAAGGTGCAGGAAAATTAGCGGGCAAATCGGTGAATTTTTGGAAAATCCGGTTATTCATAACATTTGGATACCCGATGGAATGAAAGATATTCCCGTAGATAGATTGGGACATCGAAAATTACTGATCAATTCTTTAGATGAAATATTAGAGAAAGATATTCCGAAAAAATACATGAAGGACTCCATTGAAGGAAAATTGTTTGGAATCGGATCCGAATCCTTTGTGGTGGGTTCCAATGATTTTTATCTGGCTTACTCTATTTCAAGAGATACGCTTCTAACCATGGATATGGGACATTATCATCCAACCGAATCGGTTGCCGATAAGATATCCGCGGTGTTACCTTTCAAAAGCGAGATCCTCCTCCATGTATCCCGGGGGGTCAGATGGGATTCCGATCATGTGGTTATTGAATCCGATAAGCTTAAGCAATTAGCCCAGGAGATCGTAAAGACAGAAAGAATTTCAGATATCCATATCGGATTGGATTTCTTTGATGCCAGCATAAATAGGATTGCAGCTTGGGTGATCGGAACCAGGGCCACCATTAAAGCACTTTTGAGGGCACTTCTTCATCCTTGGGATCAGCTTATGGAGATAGAAGAAAATAGGAATTATTATAAACGTTTAGCCATATTAGAAGATATGAAGGCAATGCCTTTCGGAGCGATTTGGGATAAGTATTGCTCCGATATGGGAGTTCCTCTTGACTTAAATTGGATGAAAGAGATAGATACTTATGAAAATAAGATCCTCTCCCATCGGAAATGAGAAAAAGCAAATAAAAAACAAGCGAAGCTCAAAATAAATCTAATGTAATTAAGCTAATCAACATCCTAAACAAGTAAACATCCATTTTTTTATCTTTCTAAGCAAAATATTTAATTTACTTAGCGATATGCTCTTTAGGTAATTGAAGATTTGATTTCCTTCGTGACAAAACAGATTTTTTTCACATTTACACCGTCAATTTGGCTAATTTGATCTTCAACCAAAGAATTGACGTATTCTAACGATGGGATCTCCACTCGGACAAATAAACCACAATCGCCGCTTAATCTCCAAATATCCGTGATTTCCTTAATTTCTTTCAGTTTCGCAACAATTGATTTAATTTTGCTAAGTTCAGGGTCGATATCGATAGTTGCTTTGGTGGGATTATCGATTTTCTTTCTATCTACCACAATGGTGAATCTCTTAATAACACCATCCTTTTTCATTCGTTTTACCCTTCTTCTTACCGTTGCCTCTGTTCTTCCAATACTCTCACCAATATCCTTATAGGATGTATTGGCATCTTTTTTGAGAATCTCCAAAATTTTTCGATCTAACAGATCAACATAATTTTTTTTTTTAATTTTTGGCATGATAACACCTTTGTTTAATAAAAAA
Source organism: uncultured archaeon (assembly GCA_964513765.1). Taxonomy (GTDB): domain Archaea; phylum Asgardarchaeota; class Lokiarchaeia; order Sigyniarchaeales; family Promethearchaeaceae; genus CAZEPC01. Next base: position 5,949 of record CAZEPC010000119.1, on the reverse strand, counting down.
AAGTGTTTATTTCTAATAAAAGTTTTCAAAATTGATCATGATATGTAAATTAAATCAAAACCCAATGTAAAAAAATCCACAAAAACTCTGATTCTCCCTTTTTAATTACAAAAAAATGTGATATTCACCAAAAATTCCCATTTTATTCCCAACAAACCACAGAAAAAGAAATTTTTCTTGGTTTTTTGATATAATTTTTGGATTTTTGGTTCTAGATAGGTTGCTGAGAGGTATGAATGCAAAAGCATAGAAAAATTTATTTTTTATGAGGAATTATAAATATTAGTATGAGATATAGCGAACCATTTCCTCGAATCGGAGAGTTAGTAGTAGCACAAGTGGAATCAATCCAGAGAAATACAGTTCAAGTTAAATTAGAGGATTTTACCGGACTTCCGCATGAGGAAAATGCCCATGGGATGGTTCACATAAGTGAACTTAGTAATAGATGGGTCAAGAATATCAATAATTTAGTTTCTATTGGCCAGAGAGTAATTTTAACCGTTTTAAGAGTAAATGAAAGCCGTGGATATGTAGATTTATCGTTAAGACGGGTAAGTTCCACTCAGAGAAAATTGAAAATGAACGAGTGGAAACACAATAAAAAAATCCAAGGTTTGCTTAAATTTTACGCCGAACAACATGGGATGGATATCGATGAATTATACGACAAGGCCCTCTATAATATAATTGACACCTACGGAGACTTTCGATCCGGTTTTGAATTAATTAAAGAAGAGGGAAGAAAAGAGATGGATAAGATCGCCGATCAACTCGATTTAACCGAGGAACAGATTGACGATTTGTACGAACTCATACAAAAAAACGTAAAGATACCAAAAATTGAGATTACGGGAGAATTTGAAATCATCTCCTATGAAGGAAATGGAATTAAGATTATTCAAGATGCACTGCTTTCTCTTGATGAGCTGGAGAAACCGAAAGGTGTTGAAGTCGATCTTCAATATATCGGGGCACCGATCTACCGGGTGGAGATAAAAGCAAAAGAATATCCGGAGGCCGAAAGATTCCTCTCAGATATGGAAGAGAAAATTCAAGAAACGATCACGGGTAATTCTTACTTTGAGCTTCACAGGGAAAATCTTTCAAATGAAGCCTAAGATACTTCATAAATCAATAAACATTATTTATTTCTAACCTTTTTCTTTCTACATATTATTACATTACTACTACATATAACAATCAAATTAAAATCTATTATAAAGGGAAAATACCATGCCAAAACGGTTAAAAAAATGTAAAAATTGCGGGGAATATACTGTTGCAAAAAATCAATGTCCATTTTGCCAAGGGGAATTAAAGAGCGTGTATCCGCCCAAATTTTCCTTAGGGGATAAGTATCAAAAATACAGAATACCTTACTTTTTGGAGAATATGGAAAAAAAATACGGAATTGTCCCAAAATCCAAGCAAAAACAAGATTAAGTATTCCCAGTTAAATCCTAGTCCATCATTTTAACAATATCCAATCCGAAATAAATTTCTATCCTTTAGGACGGGAGGCTTCAACGGGAGAGGGATATCTTCTCCGCAAAATGATCTTCAAGTAAAATATTTGCGTTTTTCTCGGGCATATTCACCACGTCTTCCGACTTGAAAGGACCGTATATTCTCATATCCTCCCCCACTAAGGCAGGGTATGATTTGAGCAACCTAACTATTCTATAACTGATATTTTTATCTTTGATCCTTCTTTCGATGGATTCATCATCACAATAAGGGAGTTCCTCCTCGTTTTCTTCAATTTGAGAGGAGGAAGAAGGATTAATTTGTTTGGAGGACACTTTTTCATGTGTTTTATTTGAACCGGGAACAAAGGCTTGACTTTTTTGACGGTCATGGGTACCCTTCATATTTGAAGTTTCTGAGGATTGAGCACCTTGGGAGAAATCGTCAAATTTATCCTCATCTTCCTCTAAATCCCCACTAATGATTGCATCTATACTGACATCATTTTCATTCAAGCGATCCATTTCTTTTTCAATTTCATCTTGAGCTTGCTGAAAATATTCGTCGGGAGGTCCTTCGGCGTAGGTATCAGGGATTTCATCGAGATTTTCCCCTCCAACCCCTACATCTTCATGGGGAATAGTATCTGCGGCAGGAGAGGGTGTTTCTTTAGGGACTTCATCTGCCCCGGCTTGTACCGTGCCCGAACCTTGTTCTTCCGAAGGAATCGAAACAGAAGATCCCTTAGCCCCTATAACATCATCATCCGTTTCGTTCGGGATACAATCAATCTCCCCATTGATGATAGATTCCGAGTTATTTGTATAAAGCTTTTTGGCCTTAGAGAGGCCTTTATAGGCAGTATAGATTTGTTTGTAAAAATTCTGCTCATAAGGAAATAACTTGGTTTGATCAATCTTTTTCAAATGTTGTGCATATTTCAAGAGCTTTTCGGCCCGAATTTCCATTAAATCTTTAAACATATAATTGAGATTGCCTAAAAGCTTCTTGTAGGCTTTTTGGGCAAGCTTTATCTTGGTGGTTTGCCATTTTTTTTGGATGGATTCAATTAAAGATTGGACTTCACTAAAAATCCTCCTATTTTCATTTGAATCGGTTAATATATCTAAAGTTGCTTCCATCTTCCACATTTGAAAGAGCTGAATATAGAGAGATTCTTGTTTTTGCGGATCCATTATCTCTTCCCTATTATTTGTTTTCTTACAATCAAGTTTACATTACATCCTTTTTTTATCTTATTATTAATTACTTGTGATCAAGCATGGCCACCTTTTTACACAATAAAAATAAAGCTACATTCAGGGGTAAATCCTTTATTTCCCCCTTTCCGTATGGACCATAAGATTGAGAGCCTATTCTCAATTTAGGGCATGCATCGCCAACAATCTCTACCCGCAAAGTATTATCTTCTTTTGAAGGGAAAGAAAGTGCATCTTTGAGAGGATCAAAATCGGCAAGACCTTCATAAGGCACTTCAATCTTTCTTAATCCGCATTTTCCATTAATGGACCCCTCCATCCTTATAAGACGATGAAGATCATAGCTGACTACAATATCCACATCCGATTTAATAAGATCCCGTAGAATATAAAATATCTTATGCCAAGAAGCCTCTCCGATTCCTTGAATCTGCCATATTTGATCTTTGGTCTTTAATTTGCGGAAAAGTAATTCTCGATTTTCCCATAATGTATTGATAATACTCTTATACAGAGGATCACGGTATGTGGGTTCAGAAAATGTCCGTACAAATTCGGGTCTTTCTAATTGAAGAATTTCCATCAGCTTCTTACTAATTTTTTGGGGCCACCCGAATTGGTTAGTGTTAAATCCCCTCATATCATTACTTTTTTGTTCAAATTCCCAGATTTTGAAAGAAAATCCCTCTCCCGTGATATAATCAATCATTTCCCTCCTTGCATCCGAATCAAGATCCAAGAGAAATTCGGAATTAATATGTAAATGGTAGCCCCTATGGCCTGAAAAAAATATCCTAATATCCTGAAGGGGAATATGGAAATCCGGGAGCAGAAAATCATCCACCAATATTTCTACTTGCCTTTTGGTTACTTCCAAACATTCATCGCAAATCCACACGATTTCTTTAAACTTATTATGACCACATTCGGGACATTTCAGGGGTTTTACTCCCGCAACTTTATGGTTGCACGATTTACAGATGAAAAAGTTATGTTTTTCTCTACAATCTGTGGGGATGTGATCCGAATCAATATCGAATACGAAATCACATTTTCTGTATTTTTTCGTGTCCATGGTATCAGATCCGGGCTTACCATAATAGGCAGCACTCCGATAAGCATTAGAAGGACCATTTCCTTCGAGGAATTCAATTAGAAAATTTTTACTCGGATAACCAATATGTCGATTCATCCCAGGTCTCCTCCACGATGTAAAAGCCAGTTCCCTCTGATCAAGATCAGGGATGAGGATATCCTTGGCGTTTTGCTTGTAATACGCCTTGAATAATTTTTGCAGGTAATTTAGGGTATAATATTCTTGTTTATCCATTAATATCCCTCCTTTTGACCTTGATTTTTACCTGGTTTTTGTTTTTGATTTTGACCGGATTTTTTTATCTTTCTTTCTTGTGTATTCCCACATTTTCCCCTTTGATTCTTATGGTTTTTTTTGATACTTCTATTACTTTTATTAGCTTTATTGCTTTTATCTTTATTATTCTTATAATTTTTAGTTTCCTTGCTATTTCCATTCTTTTGATTTTTTTCTTCATACTCCTTCTCTACAATCTTCTCTCCCGCTTGCCTTTGGGCGGCATGAAGTCTTTTTAATTGGACTTTTTTCCAAAAGATATAATCGCCCGCAGGATTGTGTATGGATACATTGGTACCATCTCTTTTAAAAGCTCCTTCCACACATAACTTATCCCCAAACTGTGGATGATTTGCATAACACATACGGTTTGATTTCATCTTTGAACACCCGTACATTCCGTATTTGGTTCCCTTACCCCGCTTTCCGGCCGCAAATTCGACTTGATACCGGGCCACACCTTCATCGAAGTCTGGAGAGGTTCTAAACAGATCCACCGTTTCCTCAATGCTGTGATTGGTATTAAGATAATAAAACGCAATCGCCAACCGTTCATTGTGTCCCAAATTCTCTCCGTGATTAAGTTTATATAAAATTGCTTTGATACATGGGGCAAAAAGTTCCCGGGAGATAACCTCATCATCGGCAATTAAACTGGACTGGAATCGATTTTCTCTGTTGATGATAATTTCATGTACATATTCCTCTATTTCAGCAATCTCCTTGACTTGACGGAGATCCTCAATTACAGGATCCGGGAGTTTATCATAATCCGGTTTCGTTTTCATCCGTACGTATTCCCGGATGAGCATCTCAATATCATTTTGATATAGATAAACCTGACCATTTCCAAAATATTTGTTGATCAATTTCCAATTATCATCCTTAAATTGGCTGGATACATCTAAATAATTGGAAAAATGCATTCGGAACGGAAAATAGATGTTATTTATCATTCCCTCCCTCTTATTTCGTATATGCTCGCAAGTAAATCCTAAATTTTCGCATATATTAACCAAGAATCCATTATACTTTCTGGTATTGTTCCTAAATTCGATTTTTTTAATTTGCCTCTGAAGCTGGTCATAACAAGATTTTGCATATGTATTTCGCATGGCATTTCCAATAATCCGATTTCCAATTATCTGAACTATGATTTGTAGAATTGGATACATAGCCAGATTGGTAAGGTCATCAAGAGGTAGTAATCTCTTCCCTGGAATCCGCAATTATATCAAAAAAAGTTAGGATCCGGTCCTTTAGACCATCAAGATTGGTAAAAAGTAAGGAAACCACTTTTGCCAAGGATAACTTCTTTATTTTTTCTTCTTCAATTCCCAATTCATGAAACATCACACTCTGGCTTCCGTTTAACCACGGAAAACGGAAAAAATAAACCTTATCTAAATGAATGAGACTTTCCATTTTTTGGGTACCTCCTTTTTACTTGATCGATTTGGTATTGATTTTCTGTCATAATAGATCGGATTGGTGTTGATGATATTGTTAATATATGTATGTGTAAGTGCTTAATTTTTTCCAAAATGGCTATTAAAAAAGGCTAAAAAAAACAAATGGTACTTAACTTAATCGAAACGGAATGTAAAAAAGAATTCGGAAAATTAAAAATGAAACAATGAAAGAAAGTAAAGATAAATCATCAATTAAATTTGTTTTATCATTTGTTTAACTTATCTTACTTCTCGTGCATGTTTTTAGAGTTAATACATATGTGTTTATATGAGTTTATCTACATATTCTCTTTCATTTTTGGTTTCGTTGGAGATTTGTGCCTCTTTTCTAATTCCGATATCTTCCTAAATACCTGAAATTTTAGATTATTTATTAAAATAAATCCTTTAAATTTAATTTTGATTTTTTATTCTT
>CAZEPC010000118.1:9529-12111 GCA_964513765.1 uncultured archaeon | reverse complement strand
GCCCTTTTTTTGCATTAATTTTTCGTATTTTTTGCATTATTTCATCGAAGCACTTTTTGAAAACGAGAAAAAATAAGAATTAGGGGAGATCTTTTTGCATTATTTCTTCGAATTTACAAAAGCTGAAAGAGAAGGGTTTAAATGATCCCAAGATAAAATTTTTCGCTTTTGATCGGGGTTTGGACGATTTTCCTCTTATTCGGCAAATCAGGTAAGATCACATTCTTCTCACGCAAGAAAATAATTATGGTTTCTTAACTGCTTCTATTTGGGCGCCCATAAATGCAGCATCGGAACAGCTTTTATGGATATATATATTTGAATCTCGGGATCTTTATTTTAGAATTGATGAAAAAAGAGGTTCTCATTAATATGTAAATAAAAAATATAATGTATAAATTTTTAAAAGATTGAATCCACACTAATAGATTGGGGATTAAACTCATGTTGAATGAACTTAAAAAATGGCAACATTTTATGGTTAAATGGATTGTTGGTGTAAGCTTTATTGTTTGTTTCATTTTTGCCATTTTTGCTACCATTCGTGGGGCAGATTTTGCCTATTGGGCTTATGCTTTTGCTCTTTTTCTTGCGATTAATTGGTTTTTTGTAAAAAGAGAATATGACCAAGTTGTAATCACTATTACGATAATCGGGTGGACAGCCTTCCTTTTTTATCGGGCAGTAATTTCGAGGACTGCGCCTAACATCGAGCTTATGTTAGTTATGTTCATTGGTATGGCCTTGTTCTTGGATATGAAAAAGCTAACAGGTTTATTTGGTATAACCCTAATTTTTATAATCATTACAACCTCTTTAGGAGTATTTACGTGGTTTCCTGAAAAAGATCCAGACACAGGTTTGTTCTATGCAACATCAATGTCCTTAACATTACCCATACTGATTATGTCATATCTTCTTGCATTAATCATCAGGAAACTTCTCCTCTCAACTATTGAAAAACTAGCTGAATCCCAAACAATTACCAAATTGACCAATGAAAACATCAAGCATGGGATTGTAACAACAAATACAGAAGGTATAATTCAACTTATAAATAGACGTGCTTCCGAAATGGTTGGAGTCGATATAGAATCCGCAAAAGGGAGGCGATTTTCTCAAGTATTCAAGATTTATCGTTCGAGGAAATTAAAAGAGCAAGTTTTATTGAATTCCATATCATGTAAAAAAATGGGATATAATCTTAAGCAACCAATGAAACATCACATGTTGATCTCCAAGGAAAACGAAACCTTTTTGATCTTTTTACATTGCACACCAATCCAAACGGGAAAGTCTAATTTAAAAGGGTATGTCATTCTTTTAGAAGAAGCGCAAGAGAGGTTGAATATTCATGAAGAACATTTACGGCAAGAAAAATACGAATCGATGAGCTTGTTCACTTCTGGAATTGCCCATGATTATAATAATATTCTTTCCGCACTCCAAGGAAATTTGGAATTGATAAAGATGGAATTTGGTGTTGGAGAGAAAATATCGAAAAAGGCAATTGAAGATCATATTTCTGATATTCAAAATGGTCTTAAATCGGCTAAGGAACTCACCTCTAATCTCATGATGTATGCAAAAATTTCTGAAAAGAAACTCCCACATCAATATATCTCTCTGGATCAATTAATAGAGAATGTCTCTAAATTTATAAGCCATGGTTCTAAAATCAATTGTAATATCATTAAGGAAACGAAGGTGTGGCCCGTTAAGGGAGAAAAAAGTGAGCTTAAGCAAGCTTTTCAGAATTTAATCTTAAACGCAATACAATCCAACCCCACGGATAATCTTGTGCATATAAGAATTCAAAACTTAGGGAAAGATAGCATTCTAAATAACCAAGGAAAAGGAGCAAAGGGGAAGGGGGAGTTTATCAACCAATTACCTCCAAGAAACTATCTTCAAACCCAAATTATTGATCAGGGTTCTGGAATTAAGAAACAAAATCTTAATAAAATCTTCGATCCGTATTTTACCACGAAAAAAGAGGGAACAGGATTAGGATTAGCAATTACTTACAATATAATCACATCACATGATGGATTTATTAATGTTGATTCTGATTTTGGGCAAGGGACGACTTTTAGCGTCTTTCTCCCCGCATTTCCGAAAATTAAAATTGAAAAAATAAAAAGAGAACAAAAAAACAAAATATCTTCCATTAAAGGTAAAAATATCTTGGTACTTGAGGACAATAAGCAACTCCAGAGGGTGATCCAGAACATCTCCGAGAAAACTGATATGACGCTGGTAATCGAGTCTAAGGGAGTAAATGCAGTCAAGACCTTTCGAAAACACATGAAAAAAAATCCATTTAACTTGGTTATTGCAGATTTAACAATTAAAGGAGGGGGAGGAGCCATGGAAATATTACCTCAATTGAAAAAAATTCAAGAGGACGTCAAATGCATTATTATGAGTGGATATCCCGAGAGCAAACACATAAAAAATTATAAAAGATACGGATTTGTCGATAGATTAATAAAGCCCTTTAACATAGAAGAATGGATTGATGTAATCCATCGCAATCTTAATTAAGGTTTTTCTGAAGCATTATGGGGATCTATGTTTGA
>CAZEPC010000118.1:2648-9429 GCA_964513765.1 uncultured archaeon | reverse complement strand
TTGATTAAACCCGTAAGTCATATTCTCGCTTTGTGAATTTGCAAAGTAAAAAGTGGCTCCGTTAATTGTCTCGGCCAACGGCCGGCTACCGGGCATCTGTAAAAATCCATTTGGATCATTTTCTTCCAACCAATTCACCACATACCGAAGATAATCATTTCTATATTCCTCAGATTGGTGTGCATACCACGTAATTTCATCATAACCCCAGATCATATGATCTCCCGTGTTTTCACCGGGAGTATCAGATATCCCAAAATTATCAAACTCCACAAGGTAAGGAAGGGATTTACAAGCCCATCCGCTGGGTGTTATTCCCCCTTTACTCTTTTTGTAAATTGCATCAAGATGATCCACCGTCAATTGAGCCTTCTGGGGGTAATCTACTATTTCTTCGGGCCTCTGGGGAAAAGAGTGGAAATCAAACATGAGCTTACCATCATTGACATAACCACCCGTTGGTGTGTGGGCATCACAAATAACCATATGTCTACGAGCATTATCTTGAGCATAGGAACGAACTCTCGAAAGCATATCCCGCCAATGTGTATGATCGGGGTCATTTTTTGACATTAACTCAACCTGCCCAAAATGAATGGCCTCTATCCCAATATCAATATATGTGGCGGCAAGATATAAAAACCACATCTTAGTTTCCAGTTTACTCATATCGGGGACTGCGGTATCTTTTCCCCAGTAATCCTCATGATTACCCCCTACTTCATACATGTCCGCATAAGAAAAATTCCTTTCCACCGGCATAAGATTGAATTCTTCAAAAATCCATCCAGGAATAGGGATGAAATTTACTTCTTGGGTTACAATCTCAAAATTACAGGCTTGGAGTATGATTTCTGGGTCAATATTATGGATGCGCTCGGCAATCTTTTGTGCATCATTGATAATAGAGGGCAATTGTTTCTCTGAGCCCCACCGGAAAATAACTCTGCCGATGAATTTAGTCCCAATATTGGAGATAAAACGAATACTATCATTAAGATCCCCTTGTGCCCATCCCTCTAAAAACTTTTTATCCAATAACCGAGTATATGTGATTGAGCGGGAGAGATAACTTTCTAATACCTCCCGGGACATAGTGCCGTTAAATTCATAATTTCTCGTTCCTTTTCTTGGCTTTTTGAGATCCTTTCCCCAAAGATAGACACTAGGGATAGAAGGAATAAAAAAAATCCCACCAATAATCATAATAATGAGGAAAATAAGCATAAATACTTTATTTTTCGGAAGTTTTTTCATTTTTTTGAATCCTTATATTTTGATTTTGTTTTTTGGAAAAAAAGAATTTTTATTGGTTTATATTGTATTATTTGATGTCAAAAAAATGGCAACCCGATAAAACCGATTTATTGCTGGCAACTTTAATTGCTATTGCATACCCCTTTATTGCAAGAACTCTTTATAACAAAACTGGCGCGTTGATTCCTATGTTAATATATTATGGTTTGGCATGGGGGGTTTTCTTTTGGCGGAGGGGAGAAACTGGATATAAGAAAAAGTTTTCCAACCCCCCCGTATGGTTCTATATCAATCTTTTATTCATTATTATTGCTGTTGTTATTGGATATTTCGCCAGAATTGAACATGAACAAGAAAATAATTATGGTATGTTCTTAACTGCTTCTATTTGGGCGCCCATAAATGCAGCATCGGAACAGCTTTTATGGATATATATATTTGAATCTTGGGATCTTTATTTTCCTTCAGAGGAAAGCAAGAATACCAAAGGAAATAAAAAAAAGTCGATAATTGGGAAAACAATCGGACTTATTCTCTTTTCAATCTTTGTGGGAATGATTCATACATTCTTTTGGGTGAGTTTTTTACATACGATAGAGCCAGCTCAGGCATTAGGGATGATCTTTGTGGCCATTACCTCAATAACCGGATTCTTGCATATCATTGTGTGGAGGCAATCAAAACAAATGTTTTACACATTCATTCCCCACTTTATTCTAAACTTAATTCCAACAATCTACACGGGCTATTCAATACTCCCATACCTAATTTCATAAAGGAAAAGGACAACTTTAACTTATGGAATAAAGATAAGCATTATAAATATTCTCTAAATCAAAAAATTGAAATTTCTAGAAAACTATATGAAAAAAGGAAAATTATTTTATCTCAATTTTCAAGGAGTATAAATTTCCATGGAGAAAAAAAAAGAATTATGGTTAATTCCTTATGCTCATCTGGACACGCAATGGCGCTGGGAGTTTCCAACAACCATTAAAAAATACATTAAAGATACTTTAGAAGAGAATATTGAATTATTTGAAAAATTTCCCGAATATGTGTTTAACTTCACGGGATCCTTACGTTATGCAATGATGAAAGAATATTATCCCGAAAAATTCGAGAAAATTAAAAAATATGTACATGAGGGGCGATGGTGCCTCTCAGGAACCTGTTTGGATGAAACAGATACATTGACCCCTTGTGTTGAATCGATGATTAGAAATATACTCTACGGGGACCAATGGGCCGAAGAGGAATTCGGAAAGAGCAGCCGAGATTACATGATCCCGGATTGTTTCGGGTTTCCGGCCAATATGCCATCGGTATTAAGACATTGTGGGATCCAAGGGTTTTCCACCCAAAAGCTTACCTGGGGTTCGGCTGTCGGCATTCCCTTTGAATTGGGATTATGGGAGGGGCCCGACGATAGTGAATTAGTGTGTGCTCTTAACCCGGGGAGTTATAATTCGCAATTGATACTTCCCCTTCATATGAATAAAAAGCGAATAAATAAATTGTATAAATTGGGCGAGAAAAAAGGGATATGGAAATCCTTTCAATATTATGGAGTGGGCGACATCGGCGGTGCCCCCAAAAAATGGTCGGTAAAGAGGGCCATCTCTGCAGTAAAAAATCCAGAAAAGATTGATTCCGATGTGGAGGTCATTCACGGATCCAGCGATCAATTTTTCAAGGAAATAACAAAGGATGAAAAAGAACGAATGGACACGTATGCCGGAGATCTCCTCCTCATAAATCATAGTGCGGGAACCTTAACGTCAGCCGCCATTATGAAACGTTGGAATCGAAAAAATGAACGTTTAGGGTTTGCCGCGGAAGTGGCATCGGTTACTGCATTTCTTACCGCAGGCCAGAAATATCCCTCCGAGAAAATCAAATCTGCGTGGTATCGAACCATCGGGAACCAAATGCATGACATCCTTCCCGGTACTTCCACACCAATTGCCTATGAATATTCACAAAATGACGAAGTGGTTGCACTTAATACTTGGAGAGCAATATTGGAGGATGCGGCCAAATCAATTGCCCCGTTTATCAAGGGAGATGGAGATATACTTTTGTTCAATCCCCTCGGTATGACACGGAGAGATGTGGTGGATATTAAGATCCCTAATTGGGATGAAACAAATTCCTCGAATATGATTATAAAAACAGATGATGGATCCTTTTTACCCGTGCAAGTATCCCAAGATGAACAAGGAAACCACCGCGCAACATTTATTCCCGAGTTAAGACCTTTCAGTTGGTCCCGTTATTCTCTTAAGTCAATTCAAGAGGGAGATAAAATGAGCCTTGATAACCCGGTCGCGATTATCACGGATCAAAATAAATACCTACTGGAGAATGCCAATTATAAAATCACCATCACCAAAGATGGAAAAATACCCTCAATATTCCACAAAAAGATGGAAAGAGAGATTCTGGAACGGCCTTTGGCTTACGAATTCCAAGAGGAGAGCCCCTCAATGTTTCCAGCATGGAATATGGACTGGAAAGACAGGAAAAAAGAACCATACCTTAGGATAGAGGATGGAGGGAGCGTAAAAATTGTTGAGGAAGGTGGGCTCCGGTGTACCATCAAGATATCAATCCCCCATAAGGATTCCCGATTTGTGAGATTTGTAAGTCTCTCTCATGATTCCGAGATAGTGGAGATAACCGAAAAAATCCACTGGCGAGGTATGGGTTGTTCCCTTAAAATGGCTTTTGATACCAATATTCATACCGATGAAGTTACCTACAATTGGGAAACCTCAAGAAAGCGTAGAGGGGTGAATAGGGAAAAACAATTCGAAGTCCCATCCCGCTATTGGGCCGACATAAGTAATGGGGAGTGGGGCATTTCGATAATTGAAGATTCTAAATATGGTTACGATTATCCTGAAGAAGGGAAATTGCGTATGACCCTCTTATATACACCTAATGTACGGAAATTATTAGGATATTGGGATCAGCAATGGCAAGATTGGGGAGAGCATACCATTCGATATGGAATTTATTGCCATGAAGATGATTTCAAGGGTACAGATCAGATCGCCAAGAGGTTCAACCAAGAAGTTCGGACATTTTCGATTGATAAGCAGCTGAGCCATATTGGAGAGGAGGATGGTTCCTTGCTGGAGGTAGCCGACGAACAAGTGGGTATTCTTGCGGTTAAAAAAGCTGAAAAAAACGATGGTATCGTAATTCGGCTTTATGAGCGTTATGGAAAGCCCGCCCAAACAGAAATAATACTCCAAAATAACATAGGTAATAACATAGGAAAAGTTCAGGAGATTAACGGGTTAGAAGAACCCTTAGGAGAAATATCTTTTAAGGAAAAGCAGTTTTCGGTACAATTAGAACCAAACGAAATCAAGTCATATCTTCTACAATTGGAAAATCCGAGAGATCCGGTAAATATCAAACAAGAAGCCATGAGATTAGATTATAACGACAGCCTTTTCGGAAAGAACGGAGAAGGTGGGGGTTTATTCCCAAAGGAACTGGTTCCCAGCAGCATTCAAGCGGGGAATATTTCTTTTTCCTTGGGTAAAAATAAAAAACAAGAGGCATTACAATGTAAAAACCAAACTCTTTCCATCCCCGAGGGATACAATACCCTTTCAATCTTGCTAAGTTCCGAAGAAGATGCCAAGTTCTCGATAAAATGGGAAGATGACTCGCAGACAATCATAAAAGAAGAAGTTCATGAGATCCCCTCAAGCACCGGCTATTTAGGCCAATGGGACACCCGACTATGGAAAAGGACTCCCACGCGACATTTGAAATTAAAAAGAGATTATTTTTGGTTAAATAAGTGTGTGGGAGTCAAGCCAGGTTTTGTAAAGAGACCCAGATTAGAATGGTACAGCACCCATACCCACAAAGACGGGGAGGATCAACCTTATCAATATGGGTATTTCTTTACCACGCATTTAGATATCCCACAAGAGGCAAAAAAATTGATATTGCCCGAAAACTCATCAATTTATGTTATTGCAATGACGACATCGGAACAACCCGTAAAGCTGAAAAGTATTCAATATCTATTGGACAAATACGACTTTTAATACTTTTGAAAGAGAATACAATAGAATGTTTTTTTCTTAATTACGTTTATATTTGCTCATAAGTTCAGCAGATACAATCTTATGTTCTTTCACCCTTTTTTCAAAGTTTTCTTTATTCACATCTCTGAGCTCAGGAACATCCAAGGCATAAACCGTAAAAAAGTAACGATGTTCCCCTTTTTCAGGGCATGGACCACCGTAACCTTTTTCCCCGAAATCATTTTCAAGTTCATCCCCTACAATTTCCTTCTGACTGCTAACATCATGCACTGCGGGGGGAATATTCACGATAAGCCAATGTTTCCATGTTCCCGCTTTGGAATCACGATCAATGCACGATAAGGCGAAGCTTTCCGTCTGTGGGGGGAATCCCATCCATCGGAGTGTGGGCGGCACATTTTCTCCATCACAAGTAAATTTCAAGGGAATTTCTTGCCCTTGGCTAAAATCCGTACAGATTAATTTCATGTATAAAAGAAAAAAATTGTGGTTATTAAATATAAGAATGATCAAATAACATATTCACTAAAGAGAAAACCTAAATCAATTGCATGTCCCGAATAATCAGAGAAAAGAGAGACAAAATGATGAGAATTGGATGGTTCGTTCCCCGAAACCGCCAATATCTCAAAACCTTGGTAGTATGCCGACGTAGAGGAGGGGGAAACGGGTTCACTGTTAATCCAATTTGTCCAACTCCAGCTATTTTTATTATGATCTGTAATTGCTAAAATATCATAGTTTGCATTGATATACTTCGTGATTACCTCTTCGGGAGTTTGATCTCCATCGCTTTCGGTTGTATGGGTATGAAAATTCGCTTTGAAATGGTTGGTAACCTCCCAATCAACATTTTCGTAAGGATTGAATATTTTATCTGCATTATATCCGAAAGGCTGAGAGAGAGTCTTCCCATGCTCATTTTCCAGAACGGCCCTCACAAAGTTGGACTCGAATTTAGATACGTTTATTTCTTCCATCTGCCATACATCTTCCGTATTTTCATCGTACCAAGTAATATTATCGTATTCCGTTCCCGTAATGGTAATATTCATCTCTTCAATTGAAATTTCTGAAATTTTGGGGGTTATGGCAGTCCCATAGGTAGAAAGGGTCTCATTAGCCCCTTGTGGCTCATATGAGAAATAGCTGGCCCCATATTTCATTGCAGCCTTGAGATTCTCTTCGGTACGGTCATCCATCAACATATGTTGGTAATTACGGAAGGAATGGGATTTTCGATGGTAATCATCATTGGAATAGCCCCACACCAAATCATTCGGGGCACGGACCTTGTTAATTTCATCCCATAAAAGCCAATCATCATCATAACGATTTCCTTGATTATAAACCTCCAATCCAACGATTGTATTGTTATATTTGTCATAAAAATCGTTATACCAATCGGCAGATTTATCATATCTTCCGGGGTGATTGAATATAATTAT
>CAZEPC010000118.1:0-2638 GCA_964513765.1 uncultured archaeon | reverse complement strand
CATCCTCCTCGATTTCCTCAAAAGCATTCTCTATGCTCACCGTTTGCCAAAAAATCAAAAACGCAACCATAAGAACTAGAATGAAGATACCGAAAATTTTGAATAGTTTCTTTTTATCCATATGGATCATATGATTAAAGCGATGTTATTAAAAAAAGCCTAAGAAAATCCCATTATGAACATACATTATCGTTTTCATAAACACTTCAACCTGGCCACCATCACGGGATTGCAAAGCAAACCCCACTAAGCCATCCCCACTAATTATAATGGAACAAATTAGATATTGGGTGAATATTTATTATAATGTATAAGCATAAATCTAAAAATAGAGGGAAAATTTGGTTTTTTGGAATTCAAAGAGGATTAACACAATGAAATCAAGACACAATCCAAAAGACAAAAAAAAATATGTAAAGGGCTCCATTCTTTTAATATTCGTACTAGCCTTATCTGTTGTTGGGCTAGAAAAGTCGGGGCTAATATTGAATATGAATAATGAAAATATGGAAATGGGAACCACCCTTAAAGAAATAGAAAATCAAATCCCGGAGGTTTCCCAGTCCGATTTTCCCATTGAAATTTATGATAATGAAAGGTTGGTCGAATTTTGCCAAGCAAATGGGAGCGGATCGGGGACAGCTGCTGATCCTTATATAATTGAGGACTTTCATATATTCGATAATGAAGGAGACGGAATTAATATACGAAACACGGATAAAAATTTGATTATTCGAAATTGCACCATTAAAACAATGGATGATGATATTAGCACAGCGGGAATTGAAATAAAAAACGCCTCCTATGTGAATATTTCCAACAACCATCTCGAAAATAACTATTATGGAATACGATTAACAAATACAAATCACTCGCTGATATCTGGAAACAACTGCAGCAATAATTATCGAATCGGAATAAGTAGTATTGAGGGGAGCGAGAACAATACCATTATAGAGAATATTTTCTCGGAAAATGATCATGGGATATCTCTGGGCGAGGTAAATAACCATACAATCAAAAATAATAATTGTACTGAAAATAATCAAGGAATTTATTTGGGAGGTGCCTCTTATAAGGTAAAGGGTGCCACAAATAATCTCTTATGGGGAAATAATTGTTCATTCAACGAATTTTTCGGCATCAATATTAGAGAAAAAGCCAATCATAACCTTTTGAAAAACAATTTTATGGAAAATAGCGGAATTGTTAGCAAAGGAAACAATAACTCCATAGATACCTCCAATAAAGTGAACGGAGAATCCGTAAGATATTACGAAGATGAGGATGGAATCGAGCTGTCCGGCATCAGCGATGCAGGACAAATCCTTCTGGTAAATACCTCCAATTCACTCGTTGAAAATGTGAATGTAACGGAAACGGCTTGTGGAATCTATTTGTATAACGCAACCAATAATACCATAAAAAAGAATAACTGTTCATTAAATTTACTTGAGGGTATTAGAATTCGGTCCTCCGATAATAACACAATAGTCCAAAATAACCTTACTCTTAACGAACAAGAGGGAATTTACCTATTGGAATCAATGAATAACACTCTCCTGGAGAATAGGGTTTCTTTAAATGGAAAAGACGGAATTGATATAGATGATTCCTTAAATTGTACCGCTACAAGAAATTACATAAAAAGCAATTTAGATGATGGCTTGAGCCTATCTGGATCTCACAACATTACAATAGAGGATAACACCTTCGAGTCTAACGAAGATGATGGATGCTATTTATATTTCTCAGATGAAAATGAGATTTCAAATAACACATTTTCCGGGCATGAAGACGGAACTCAAATAACGTTTTATTCGGATAGGAATAGCATTCTAAATAACACATTCACAAATTGCGAACAGTCTGCCATCAAGATCGTAGATTGGTCGGACCAAACCACACTGAAAGAAAATTCGATGTTCGATACAGGAATTATCATCAAAGACTCCTATGAAAGTGATATAGATGAGAGCAATGTTGTTAACGGAAAGGCAGTCCATTTCTTTGAAGAACAAACACAAATCCATTTGGATTTCACGGATGGAGCTGGAATTGGACAAGTTATCGCCGTAAAATGTACACAATCCATTTTCGAGGATTTCAGGGTTTTCGATACCTCTTCGGGCATCTATTTTACGGAATCTCACAACAACACTCTTTCCAACGTGACTTGCACCGAAAATAATAATGGAATCTATTTTCACGAATCTAGCAATAACACCCTCTCGGAAAGCAATTGTTCTGGGAATGAAGTGAATGGAATTTTGATGGAGAGTAATAGTGAGGGAAATCTAATCTGGAACAATACTTTCTCAGAAAACGGATTGTATCAGGCGTATTGTGACTCTTCATCTAGCGAAAACAGTTGGGATAACGGAGAAATAGGTAATTTATGGGGAGATTATGAATCCCGATATCCAACTGCCACCAATGATGGAACTGTGTGGAGCCAAGAGTATATTATCAATGGAACCACCTCCGTGAGCGATTCCTACCCATTGTTTAGTGATGGTTCAGATACCACTGATAATTCGGGCGATTCGGATGATTCAGATGATTCAGAAACCGATGGAACCGGGGATGATGATAGCGGGGGCGATACTGGCACGGATAATGGAAATGGAACAGATCC
>CAZEPC010000117.1:0-12118 GCA_964513765.1 uncultured archaeon | reverse complement strand
AAATGTATATATTGGTGCCCACGCTGTCATAAGAGGAGACTACGGCAAGATAATCATTAAAGAAGGAACAGCCATAGAAGAAAATGTTACAATTCATGCCAGACCAAACGGCACAACCCTCATAGAGGAGAACGTGACCGTGGGACATGCCGCAATGCTACACAATTGTACCCTCAGAAAAGGTAGCATCATCGGAATGAATTCCACTGTGACGGATTATGCCGAGGTGGGTGAGGGTGCTATCGTGGCGGAAGGGGCAGTAGTAAAAACCAAATCAATAATTCCCCCGAAGAAAGTGGCCGCCGGAGTTCCCGCGGAAGTAATAGGCAATGTGAAAAAGAATCATTCAATGTTCTGGAATGCAACAAAAGAAATGTACCAACAATTGGCCAAGGATTATCCCCAAAAGCTTAAAAAAATAAAATGGGAAGATTTGTAGATTCTAAGAAAAAACCAAGGAATTTAGGGAAATGGGAAAAAAGATTAAGATAGGCATCATCCAAGTCAATACGGAACGATGTAACATAGAGAAGAATGCAAATAAGGCTATTGATCTCATCAAGGAAGCACACCAAAAGGGAGCCCAAATTGTTTGCACAAGCGAATGCATGCTGGATGGGTATGGGTTTGATTCGGAGGAATTTAAAGCCCACCCAGAAAAATATGCCTTTACCGCAAAATCCGAAATAGTACAACGATTCTTCGATTTAGCAAAAGAATTGGGCATATATCTCGCCTTAGGGTTATCCTTAAAAGCCCCAAAACATGATCCAACTGACTCAAACAAAAGAGAAAACACAAATGAATCATCCCCTTACCGAAATTGCGTATTGCTGGTTGGTCCGGACGGGAAAGAACGGGGTAAGTATTATAAAATCCATTCCACTTTTCAGAATTACGAGGCAGATTTTTACGAACACGGAACAGAAACCCCCGTATTTAATCTGGATCTCAATAATAGCCCAGTCAAGGTCGGCTTTATGATCTGTTATGACAGGCAGATGCCCGAAACCGCCCGTATGCTAAAAATAAAGGGTGCAGAAATCATATTTAATCCTGTTGCAACAGGTAATTTTAAATCTCGGTGGTTCCCCCACTGGAATACCCGATTAATGAGGACACGGGCTTATGAAAATGATGTTTTTATTGTATCGGTCAATCATGCGGCGCCCCGGTTAACCGGACATTCTCTTGTGGTTGATCCCAAGGGGAAGAGAATAAAAACCTTATCAAGATGGCAGCAAGCGAAAGTAGTAGAAATTAATTTAAACAAGATTGAAGACTCTGGCCACCATCTCTATACCCGGAGGCCATCCGTGTATTCAAGTCTTTTGGAGGACTCAAAATATGAATAAAGAACATCTCAAAATAATCCATAAAATCCTCAAACAAACATTTTCCTTCACTTCGAGTGATTATCAAATCGTCAAAGATTCCGCCGGCATCAATATTTTTTTTCGAAACTTGCTACTCACATCGGAAATCGATGATATTGTGTTAAAGATCGAGGAAGAATTAGATGATGTGATGGTCGAGGAGAACCCGATTTTTGGGTTCCAGACATACCTAACTATCCTTGAGCTGTAATATAATAAGTAATATTATCATTTAGATCTCTTCTTTTCTGGTGGTGTATGTTTTTATGGGGGAAAGTTCATTCTTAGCAAATCTTTTCACCGCCTTTTCGGCTGTGATTCCCTCCTCAATTTTATACATGTCCTTAACGTGTTCCCTGAAAAAATTAAATGTAATTTCCCCTATTGATGAGGTTAGAAAAACATCAAACTCCTTCTTTTCAATTAGGAATTTCCCCAATACCAACCCTGCCCTAACTTTCTTATCCTCGTATGTGTTGGGAAAGGAATCAACAACTTCAAACCCGGTATCTTTCCCTAATTCTACAATAAGGAAGCCTGGAGCCCTTCCAAAATGTTCGGAGATTTCAGCCGCCAGTCCCCTGGTATGATCTTTAACGGGAACAAGGATCCGATTATATTCAATCTCAACCGGTTCGGGATGAATAAGGAATGATACCACTTTGGGATGTTTCTCCTTAATAATGTCTTCAATTTGATCAAGAATCTCGTGGGTCCGTGCCAGGTCAAGGGTTTTGGGGATTTCCGCTTTTACCTCTCCGAAGATAACAGGGCCGGATTTTCTCAATCGTAGATCTCGTATTTTTTTCACTTTGGGATTTTCCTTTAGAATCTTTTTTATCTCCTTTTCCAATTCTTTATTCGGAGATATATCCAATAACACGAAAATACTTTCCTTAATAAATCCCAGAGCGGTTATTATAAGCCATATACCTATAAAGATGGCGATCAATCCCTCCAACCATGAAATATTATATTTGCGGGTAAAAATGGCGATAAAGACTAAACTCGAAAGAAATACATCCCCTCTTCTCTCGGTCCCCGCGGCTATTAGCGACTGGGAGTTTGCCTCCTCACCAATCTTTCGCATATAAATGGACATGATTAGAGAGATAATAATTGAAACGACGCTTGAAATCAGGGCAAACGCATAATAGAAGATCTCCCCGGGATCTTTTATAGTGGAGGCCCCGCTTATGATTGTGGTTATTCCCACATACACAATAAATGAGGAAATTAAGAGTGTTGCCAGATTTTCAGCCTTGTAAAAACCGAATTTGAACTTACTGGTGGCCGGCTTGCTGGCAAATCGTAACCCAATGTATGAAATAAACGTGGCGAAAAAGTCCCCTAAGGAATTATATGCATCACCTAAAATGGCAATGCTTTGGGTGTAATGGGCGGCTATGAACTTTAAAATTACTAGCACGAGCGTCCCAAGAAAAGAAATGTAGTTTGCCCTTTGGGCATTTTCCAAGGGAATGAATTCTTCATTAGCTCGCAAAGATTTTTGAGGTTTTTCTTTCTCCATTTTATTGTTCTCCGTTTATTTTTCGATTTTTATTCCTGGTCTTATCAATATATATATCCCATAACTTAAAGATGAAAAAGTTTTCAAGGATTACAGATAATACCTCGTGCATATTAGAAATAACAAAAGGCATTCATCTTATATCTTTTCCCTATGCCAGCTAAAAATTTGATTTACTTATATAGTTTCGGGTAATCATTCATAAATACAAGAATTAAAAAATGAACCCATCATACAATTCAAAAAAGAAACCTTGAAATTTATGCATTCTTTTGAAGTTTTTCATAGCTTATAAGTGCTGCCCCAATGGCACCTGTTAATTGGGGTAATTCTGGGACAGTAATATCCATTTCCAAGACATCCTCCAAACATTTTTTTACTGCCGGGTTTTTAGCAACCCCGCCACAAAAGAACATAGGCTCTCCAATGCTTAACCGACGAGCCATACCGGCAACCCTCTTCGCAATGGCCAGATGTATTCCCGCAGCAATGTCCTCCTTGGCCTTTCCTTGGGCAAACAAGGAAATCACCTCAGACTCGGCAAAAACCGTGCACATGCTGGAGATGGTGAGAGGGTTTTTACTTTCCAAGGCCAACGGACCGAATTCATCAATATCGACTTCTAATGCTTCCGCCATAACCTCCAAGAATCTTCCCGTACCTGCCGCGCATTTATCATTCATCTGAAAATCAAGAACATTTCCCGATCGGCTCGAGATTACGATCACTTTCGAATCTTGACCCCCAATATCAATAATCGATCGAACATCGGGATGAAAGTATTGGACACCCTTGGCATGGGCAGTAATTTCCGTCACTTTATCGTTAGCCAATCCCGGGATGGAATTTCGGCCATAACCGGTGGAAATAATTGAATCCAAATCCGATTTTTCTAAATTGTTTCGTTCTAAAAGTTTTTTGAATAAACTATTTCCTACTTTTTTAAAATCGTAGGTGGATCGTTCCAAAATTGCATCAATATATTGACCGTCATTAATTAACGCGGCTTTTGTAGTTAAGCTCCCGATATCTATTCCAATTATATTCATTTATTTTCAACTTCTATATTCTCATTTAAATAAATTTTCAATTTTTCTTTTTACTCATTGAGATGAATGAGGGTTTATGTTGATGATCTAGGAGGGATGGGAAAAAAAGTTTGTTCAAAGAAAGTTTGTTTGTTTATTCCCAAAAGACCCAATTAATTTTGAATGAGAGAATTATAAAATTAAAATTTGATGCAGAATTTTTAGAACATAGAAAAATATGACAGAAATGAAGGACATCGGGAATTTTAAATGTTTAGAAATTGAAGATGAAATCCTTAAATGGTGGGATGATGAAAATATATATCAGCTCATCAAGGAAAATGAACCGGAAGATCCCGAAGAGAAGTTTTTCTTCTTAGACGGACCCCCTTACACCACGGGTAATGTGCATTTAGGCACAGCATGGAACAAGATCCTAAAGGATTATGTTATTAAATATAAACGAATGCAAGGCTTTCGGGTAACCGATACACCCGGATATGATACCCACGGACTTCCAATCGAGGTCGTGGTAGAGAAAAGATTAGACATTCATAATAAAAAAGAAATCTTAGAATATGGATTAGATAAATTCATCAAACAATGCAGAGATTATGCAGAATCTAAGATCGGCACCATGAACGAACAATTTAAACGATTAGGATGCAATTTTTGGAATTGGGAGAATCCTTATATCACATTAAAAAACACTTATATTCAAGGGATTTGGTGGACGCTGAAAAAGGCATGGGAGAGAGATAATATCTACCAATTCTACAGGCCTCAAAATTGCTGTCCTCGGTGTGCGACGGCACTTGCAAAGCACGAATTTGAATATGAAACAATCAAGGATAATGCAATATTTGTGAAATTTCAATCCGTAGAGGATCCTAATACCTATTACGTGATTTGGACAACCACACCTTGGACTTTAGTTTCCAATACGAATATTATGGTTAATCCGAACTCAGAATACGTAAAAATGCGGGTCAAGGATGAACATTGGATATTCGGAATTGCGGCCACCTCGGGTCTTTTACAAGATAAATTAGAGCTCATGGTCGGAGAGGAAGATGGGTTTGATTATGGGGAAAGAATGAAAGGGAGTGAATTGGAAGGCAAGCGATATATCCATCCATTGGCCGAAGAAGTGCCCTATCAAGCAGAATTAGAAGAAGAACAACCAAAAGTCCATACCATTTTATTATCCGAAAAATACGTGCAAGAAACGGGCGGATCAGGAATGGTTCATACTGCCCCAGGACACGGTCCAGAGGACTATGAAGTAGGAGTGGAAAATGATATTCCAATATTCAGCCCTGTAGATGAGAAAGGAACCTATACCGAGGAAGCGGGACAGTTCAAGGGAAAGTTTGTCCATAATACGAATCAAGAAATCGTTGATATCCTTAAAGAAAAGGATTTACTAGTACATAAGGAGGAAATTGAGCACGAATATGCCCATTGTTGGAGGTGTAAATCCAAGCTCGTGTATCGGGCCACACCACAATGGTTCTTTAAGACCTCCGATCTTAGCGAGAAAATGCTTGAAGAGAATGAGGAAATCTATTGGATCCCGGAAAGCGCCGGCAAAAACAGCTTTGCCTCTTGGCTTAATAATCTTCGAGATTGGTGTATTTCGCGCCAGAGATTTTGGGGAATTCCGCTGTCCATCTGGTTATGTGAAAATGAAGAATGCGACCATATGCACGTAGTCGGCTCCGTTGAAGAATTGGAAAGATTGGCGGGAGAGGCACCCAAAGACCTTCACAAACCATGGATCGACGAAGTGACTTTCGAATGTAATGAATGCGGAGGAACAATGAAGCGAACACCTGATGTATTAGATGTATGGCTCGATTCAGGTTCAGTTATGTGGGCATCCCAAAAATTTGTTGATGGGGTTGAACACTACGATACGTGGGAAGCCGCCGATTTCATTTTAGAAGGAAAAGATCAAATTCGGGGCTGGTTTAATTCGCTACTATGCAGCGCCATGGTTTCATCCGGGCGAAGAAACTACAATGCATGCTATATGCACGGCTGGGTAAATTCTCATGGCATAAAGATGTCCAAATCATTGGGTAACACGGTGGATCCCGAAGATGTGATTGAAGGTAAGATTGAAGTCCTTACCGAGGATGAAAAAGAAAAGTTAGCCGAGCAAGCACGCGAGGATATGTCCTCAAAATTCGATAAAACCAAGGATATTAAGACAAGGCATAAACGTAAGAAACAATACCTAAAGGATATTAAGAAATGGTCCAATATCAAGGGGATTGAAACATTCAGATTCTACTCTGGGCTGGGTACCAGCGCGGGACAAGATTTGAATTTAGATCATAAGGATTATGTGGATACATTCAGAATTCTTAAAACACTCTGGAACTGCTATAAATTCTCGCAGGGAAAGATGAAACTCAATGATTTCAAACCACTTGAGGTTGAATTGGATGAGGATAAGCTGAAAAACGCCGATAAATGGATGCTTTCCCAGACAAACAGCATGATTAAGAATGTAACCGAATTATTTGATAAATACCTTCTTCATGAAATTCCCGGCAAACTTCAGAAATTTATAGTAAATGACCTTTCCCGATGGTATATCCGACTTATTCGGGATAGAGTGGATCCAAGTTATGATGGGGAGGATAAAGCACAAGCATTGGCTACCCTTTGGTATGTATTATATAGATTAACCTTAGTAATGGCACCCGTGAATCCAATGATCACCGAACGCCTATATCAAAAAATGTTTCGGGCAGTGGATGAGGAAAACATGAAAAAATCAGTCCATTTGGAATCCTGGCCGAAAGTAAATGAAGATTTCATCGATGAAAAGATGGAAAAACAGATGAGGATAGCCAGAAGAATCATCGACAATGTGCGCTCCATCAAAAATGATCACAAAATTAAATTACGATGGCCTACAAAAGCACTCTATGTTATGCTTCCCGAGGAAATGGATTTAGTCTATAATGACCTCATTAAAAATAGTTGCAATGTAAAATACTTTGAATACATTGATGAACCAATTGAGGAAGGGGAACATATTATAACTGGAAAAACTGAGGAGAAGGACATAAAAATTTACCTCGATATTGAAGATACGGAGGAAATCCAATACGAACGGATAATCCGGGACCTTATGCGAACTATGCAATATATGCGAAAGGTTCAGAAGTTCCAGATAAGCGATCGGGTGGAATTAAGATTCGGAACGGAAATTCCTTTCCTTTATAAAGCCCTAAATGAATTTGAAGAGGATTTGAAGGATAAAATGAACGCAGAATCGGTTGAGGTTTCCGATGAACCTCTGGAGGATGAGGAAGGATGGGTTTTCTATAACTTCCATGTATGTTTGACCGAGGGGTGCTGGGCATGGGTACGCGGTAAGAAGGCCAAGCAGATTAAGGGCGGAAATGACCGAAAGAAATGCGGTTATTGCGGAGAATCTCTTAAGGTCGACAAATTGGGAATAATCACCGTGAAATTCAAAAAGCTCTAATCAAAGGAGCAGAATATATCTATCAATAACACTTGTTTTTTTATTGCCATTATCTTTTTTCCTTTTTGTGATACTTTCCTCTTTATGAATGTTGCTTACTTTATCTTTTTCTTTTGCCGACATAGCTTTTTAACGAAATGGGAAAGAAGTTCCTATCCCTTTAGGGATAGGGAAGTGGAACAACACAAAAATAAGGAAAAACCGAAAAAAGAAAATTACTCGTATATCAGGATATTTTTTTTGGTCAATTTAGAACGAAATTCAGGGAACCGTTCATCAAAAGGAGTTTTATTTACATTTGGCCAATCAGTAAAGAGGTGGAGTTCTTCTAATGGTTTTGATGAAAATTCCCGTTCATCCTGTTCTAAGGTATGTTTTAATGCATCTAAGTCAAAAAGGCTTAAAATGGAAGGAGAGCTCAAAATGTCGAGAAAGCGGATGTAATACCGTAATATCTTATCTGTACTAATCTTTTTATTACATTCGGCCTCTTTACAAAGAATTGATTCAAGAAGTTTAGGATATTTAATATGTTCGAAATTTAAGAGATTAGTCATTAAGATAAAGAGCTGATCAAGCGAAAGACGGTAAAAGATACTACGGTAGAAATAATCCATTTCCTCATCGGCATTAGATCTTGAAATCTCCTCCATAAGTTCCCCGTATGGAATTTTAAAATAAGGTTTTAAGGTAATTTCGTAGAATTGGCGGCTGTAATCGCTGTTGAGGAATTTTTTAATATTCTCGTAGAGAAAATGTTTCAGCGTTTTAATTCTATAGCGGGTCCTACGAGAATTAAGCCATTTTTCACCAAAAGGGTTAGATTTTATCCTATGCTGATATTCTAATTCCAGCACGGATAATTCCAGCAACTTACCCATAGTTTGAAATATGGCATTTTTCATGATAATCACAACTTAGAGAATATTTTGGGAGAAATAGTTTTGAAATTGGCTCTACTACAATTAAACGGAGTACCACATATAAAAAACTTTTTATTGACCTTTGGATACAAATGAAAAATGTGGATCCTCTTTTTTTCCAACTTTTCACTTATCCATAAAAGCAAAGAAATGAGTGTGTTGGAAAAAGATCTAAGAAAAAGTTGTGAATGAAAAATTTTATTTCCCAAAAAGAATGATTTTAATGTAGAATGGGCTTTTTACAAAAGATTTTCGGAAAAAACGATAAAGAATCCATCGAAAAAAAGGCAAAAGTTGCCCTTGCCAAAGCAGAAAAGATGATGGATAAAGATAAGTTGAAACGGGCAGCAGGAAAATTCCAAGAGGCCGGCGATCATTACTTTGAATTAGGAGAGTGGAGAATCTCGGAACGCTGTTATTATTTGGCCGGAAAAAATCATGAAGAAATAGAATTATATCATGCGGCTTCAAATCTATACAGGTTAACTGCAAATTGTAGTCTTTTGCTCCATGAATTTGATAAAGCAAAGAACTATTATCGACTCGCCACGAAAAACATGATAAATTCCGAAGCAAAGAAAAAGGATCAGCTTATTGCCACCTCCCTGGCTTTTACATTCCTTTGTGAATTTATCCAAGGTCATCAAGATAAAGCTTTATCCTATGTGAAAAGGTTTAAGGCAGAAATTCATCCAGACGTATTTAAAGCTCATCTTCTCATCAAATTGGTCCATAATTTGGCCAATGCAATCTATAATGAGAAGCAAGAATATCTTAAAGAAGTCATTGAAGAATATCCCAAGTATAAATTCAGAGCTGCTGAAAAAGAGCTTATAGATGCCAGCATATTGGTGGCTCTTTGCTCCGTTAAATTTGGCCTTAAATTCGATCTAGAACAGAGAGAATTCAAGAGGGATGAACTTATTGATTTCAACTGCATTCTTAATTATTCAAAAATTACCGATATAATTAACCATGAAGTAATCCCTCATCAATTTGAATCGATTAAAGTGAAAGATATTGCAATATCATTGGGAGAAAATCTTTCCCTTAAGAGGAAACCAGAATTACCAATTGATTTGGATTTACCCACCATGGAAAGACAAAAACAGGTCATAAATGAAAGGGATAGCAAGGAAGATAGTCAAAGCCAAATAGAGGGACATGAGGGTAAGGAAAAGAAAGGAAAAAAGGATGAATCAGTGGCAATCGATAAAGATCCAACTGGACCCATAGAGGAAACTGAAAGGATCAAGAAGATTCCCGTTCGATTGCGGACCAATTTTCAACAAAAAACAAATATCGGACCAATTATGATTACTCTTGAAATAGATGGGAAGTTTAATTTCTTTCTAAAGACCAAGATGATTAATGTCCAAATTGTATCCCCAAAAGCCGTTTTAGGTGTGGAATTGACCCCTAAAGAGACACCTGTGGCAAATCAAACGTTTCCATTAGAGGTTGATGTTTATAATGAAAGTGAAGGCGATGCGACCGATATCAAGGTTGAATTTGAATTTCCCGAGGAAATCCGAATGATGCGGGGAACCATGGAAAAACGAATTTACGCCTTGGGATCCAATGAAAACGTTACATGGCAGATCCAAATAAAAGCCTTGGACAGCGGGGAAATTCCAATTACCACCAAAGTTTCATTTACCGACGGTGATGGGAATGAAAAAGGACCTTTCTCTGCTGAAATTCCGGTAAATATAAATCTATAAATTGCTATTGGCATTGAGAAAGAATTCTCTATTTTTTCAATTTAAAACAATTATTTAAACCTTTACTGAGATTATTTAATAGACAAAAAGTGAGATAATTAGTATGAAATTAAAAGCAAAAAAATTAGGATTAAAAACTGGCGATGTTTCCGTAGTGGTTGTAGATGATGATGACGCCTTCCGAATGGGCCTTAAACCAGGGGATCGTGTTATCGTGTATCTTATCCATGAAGACGGAAGCCTTTCAAAGGGAAAACACGCGGTTATGGACTATTCAACGAATGATGGAATAATCACCCAAGGAGAAGTTGGATTTTATGATGAAGTTTGGGATAGTTTAGGGCTTGAAAATGATGGTCGTCAAATTATGCTCCAGCCCAGTGCAAAACCCGAATCCTTCGAGGCCATAAAAAATAAGATTGAAGGGAAAGAACTTTCAAAGCATGAAATTTATGCAATCATCCGGGATGCCACCGAAAATAGGATATTACCCATTGAAATCGCAGCTTTTATAACGGGCCTTGAAATAAACGGCGCAACAGATAAAGAAGTTGTTCATTTAACCGAGGCCATGGCACAATCCGGAGAGATTTTAGATTTTGGAAATGAAGTTTATGATAAACACTCTACCGGCGGCGTGCCGGGAAACAAGGTTTCACTACTTATAGTACCCGTAATTGCCGCGGCAGGTTTATTTATCCCCAAGACATCTACCAGAGCGATCACATCCCCTTCAGGGACCGCGGATAGTTTTGAAGTTTTAGCTCAAGTTGCATTTAGTAAAGATGAGCTTGTAAATATTTTAAATACCAATAAAGCCGGAATTCTTTGGGGAGGGGCCCTTGATTTGGCACCCGCAGATAACGCTTTAATTCGTATTGAAAAACCTTTAAGTATGGACCCTTTTCCCCTCATGATTGCTTCAATTATTTGTAAAAAATTAGCGATGGGCGTAAAGAAACTGGTATTGGATATTCCTTGTGGAAAAGGGACCAAGTTTCCAACCCCCGCCGATGGAAAGAAGTATGCAATCCGCTTTAAGAAAATCGCCAGAAAAGTGGGAATAGACGCGACTTGTTTATTAACATCTGCATCTCAACCGATCGGGCATGCGGTCGGTCCCGCATTGGAGGCAAGAGAGGGGCTAAAACTTTTAATTAATCCGGATGGGGGACCTTCGAGTCTTCTCAATAAATCCTGCGAGCTTGCCGGGATTTTACTGGAAATGGCCGGGATTTCTAAGCTTGGTGAAGGAAAACTAAAAGCAATGGAAATTCTCAAGTCCGGAAAAGCATACGAGGCAATGAAAAAGATAATCAATGCCCAAAACGGGGATCCCGAGATAAAACCCGAGGATATCAAGGTAGGACCACATGTTGCAAAAATCGAAGCAGAAGAAGATGGATTTGTGACCGAGGTAGAAAATAAGTTTATCAATAGAATCGCTAAGATTGCGGGTTGTCCAGCAGCTAAGAAGGCCGGGATTGAAATAGGCCAGAAAATAGGACAGCAAGTATATAAAGGCGATGTTATTTTCAAGATCTTTGCCCCAAGTGAGGAAAAACTCCAAGAGGCCTTGGATTATTATCAAAACCATAAGCCCCAGATTATGGGCGGAATGACGATTGAAAAAGTATAAGCATAAATGAGATTATCGCTAAAAGTTTTAAATACAACCGGTTATTCCCTATACAGAAAAATAACCCATAATTTTTTGATTCTTTATTTTAGGTTCAATCCCATTTGTCGGCAACTTCTTCTTTGAGGTTTTCGTGTGCCCATTCCGAAAGCCATTCTTTATCCTCAAGCAACACAATATCGGATAATACTTCCCGGAATTCATCCGCATGGCTGTGGCAAAGTGTTAGTTTCTTTCCTAAAATATCCTCAATTTCAATGTCCATCCCGAAGCATCCTTTTATTGAACATATACTAAATATAACTTCTTCCTTTTCGTTCATTTTTATCTTATCTTCCTATTAATTTGTTTATTTATTAGTTTATTTATTTAATTAATTATGAATTAAT
>CAZEPC010000116.1:0-12195 GCA_964513765.1 uncultured archaeon | reverse complement strand
AGGAGCAAAACAAATTAGGTATTGTTAAGGACAAGGATATTATAAAAAGAAGATTGAAATTACAGATGTCAATAAAGAAAAATACAGATATATTTTAAATCTTGGAAAAGTCCATGATGTGGCTAAAATCAAATTAAATGGGACAAAATTAGGCGAGAGAATCGTTCCTCCCTATATAGAAGATATTTCCAATCAGATAATAGAAGGGACTAACCTCTTAGAGATAGAAGTCACCGGAACCCTTCAAAATCGCCTTATAGGGTTTGCCAAACAGTTTGAAGAGGAATGGAGTAAATATAAAAAGAGAAGGTTGATGCCAATCGGATTAATCGGTCCTGTTAAAATTGAAATTTATCCAAAGAATTAAACCAAAAATCTCTTTTTTGGTTGAAAAGGAAAAATGAGAATAAATAACGACAAAACGAAAATTTTTTTTTAAATCCCATATTAATTTTAATAATTCTTGAAAGAATAGAGAAAAAAAATCTATTAGAAGATAGAAATATTTAAGCAGAAATTAGGAAGTGTTATTAAATGGTTAAAACGCATCATGGTTATCATTCTCGTTCAACACGTAGAGTTTTAAGAAAGAAAGTTAGGCAAAGAGGACTTCCCGGATTATCACGGTTTAT
This sequence comes from uncultured archaeon, assembly GCA_964513765.1. Lineage (GTDB taxonomy): Archaea > Asgardarchaeota > Lokiarchaeia > Sigyniarchaeales > Promethearchaeaceae > CAZEPC01. The sequence goes on along the minus strand of CAZEPC010000116.1, from coordinate 11,563 downwards.
GACCGAATATGAGATAGGGGATAAAGTAAATATTGTGGGAGATAGTTCATTCCAAAAGGAAGGGCTACCCCATAGGAGATTCTGGGGAAGGACGGGAACAATTGTATCCAAAAGAGGAAAATGTTATGAAGTTCATGTAAAATTTGGTAAGAAAATCAAAAAGATCTTTATTGGAAAACCCCACATTAAGCTGGATAAGTCCTATCTTCAAAAAAAACAACAAATGGAAAACGAATGATCCCTATATTTTTCAAAATATCAGAATTACAATTAGATCACAATTAGGAGGAGAGATATAAATGGTTAAAAAAGTTCTTGAAGAGCAATCAATAAGTGTCCCTGAAGTAAAGGATATTCTTGATGAATTAATCACAGATAAATTTGAAAAAATGGAAATGAAGATGGATCCTTTCACGGAAGCCACATATGAATATGTAAACACATTTTCCAAGATGTCCGCAAGCTCTGCAAGGAAAATCAGAAAAATGTTGGTAAAAGAAGGATTTTCAAAATCCCTCGCAAACCAAATGATAAATATTGCACCCAGCGAACCTGAAGAAGTAAGGACAATCATTGAGGGTGCTAAGGATCCAGCTTTAAATGAAAAATTTAAAGATGATAAAGATATTGTTGTACTAATTCAAAAATTTAAAGATCTTTATTAAAATCTTCATTGTCTCCAGAAGAACCTAATGTTAGCAAAAAACGGGTTTATTCAGTAAAATTAAACCCAAATTTTTTAAACGAGAATTCTATAGTTAAATAATAAATATAACAATTTATTTTACTTAGAGTAGATAGAAAATGTTAATCAATTCCTTTCCCATTCCCATATTGTATTTACAAAAATAATCCTATTTGTTTTATAATGGGAAAGGTTTAAGAAAATACCCTTGACTTATTACTAACAATAATATAACAATCATAATTAACTGGAGGAGAGATAACAAAATGAGTGCAAGAAGAAATTATCCCAAGAGAAGGTCTAATAAAAGATATAAAAAAAGTTATTCAAAAAATAAGCACAGAAGGAATATACCATATCTTCGAAAGGGGACGATAGTATATGTATTAGATCGACTAAAGCATGGAGGAATAGACAGAAAGAAACACGGATGGAATCCCATATGCCAAGTTATAGAGTCCCCTTCATTTAATCTTTATGAGGTAGAATATGAAAAAGGTGCAACGTTCAAACTTCAAGAAAAAATAAAAATAATTGGGAAAGGGGGAGTTTTGGGTAAAATAAAAAGAAGACTCCGGTATGAGGATCTCACTCTCACAGCAATGGAAATGCTTGAACCAGTACTTTTCAAAATAATCAAGAATAATGAAGAAAAATATGTGGCTTGGATTAATAAAGCGGGGGCCATCACCATCAGAAGACATTATCTAGAGTTATTACCAGGTGTGGGTAAAAAATTAATGAATAGAATTCTTGAAGAAAGAAGAAAGGAAGAATTCAAAGATATGAAAGATTTGCATAAAAGAGTATCTGGATTCAATCCAATAAAAGCTATTGGACAACGCATATTAAAAGAGATGGAAGATGATGAAGTAAAACACCACATTTTTATCAGGAAGAAAAAGAAAAGCAGCCAAAAGAGAGACAATCAGTATAGCAAAAAGAGAGGCCATCGAAACGATCGTTATTCAAGAAGAAGGCGCTATTAGATAATATGTCCATTCACAACTCGAGAGTTTAAAATGCCATTTTATACTAAATCTGAATTACTTCAAGTCTTGGATAAATTAGGAATCACATTAGATAAAAATAGGGGTCAATGTTTTTTAGTGGATGAGAATTTTGTAAATTTCATTATAGGGCAATTAGATGATTCACAAAAGAATATTGAGAGTCTATTAGAAATAGGTTCTGGTTTAGGAACATTGTCGGATAAGCTCGTCCAAAAAGCTGAAAAGACAGTATTCATTGATAATGATAAAAAAATTATACAATTTCTCAGAGATAAGCTCAAAAAAAAATATCCAGATCGCTCCATTCAATTAATAGATTTCAAAAAGGAAGATCAAACAAAAGTTGAGACAAAAATTAACAGGCCATATTACTCCAAAAAAAATAATGTATTATTAATAAATGGGGATATATTAGAGATTCCCTTCCCAAATGTGGATAAAATAATAGGAAATATCCCTTATCAAATTTCTGCACCTCTGATATTTAAGCTAATTCATGAATGGAATTTTCAAAATGCTATATTAATGGTGCAAAAAGAGTTTGCAAAAAGATTGACAGCAAATGTAAATTCATCCGATTATTCTAGGGTCTCAGCAGCCACTAATCTTTTTCTCGATATAGAAGTAATTAGAAATGTCAATAGAAACTGCTTTTACCCTGTACCACGGGTAACCTCCTCATTAATTTCTATATACCCAAAGAATACCTTGGATCAATCTTCGGTGGAATTTCAACTCAAAACCGATTATTTGGATTTTTTACGGGGAGTTTTTCCCTATAAAAACAAAAATCTAAAAAATTGTATTAAATATTATTTCGAGAGGGAAGAAAATGCTTCGGATCGTTTTCCTCATCTTGCTAAAATGATCCATAACAAAAAAGAAAGAAAGAAATATCCAATCTTTAGGGAAAAACTCAGATCTTTAGCACCCAAAACTATTTTTCAGGTTATGAAATATGGTGTTCAAGGAGATGAAGAAGATCTTTTGCTATTTGAGTAAATAAAGATTTTAGAGGGATAAAATTGACAAAGAATTGGTTTAATTATTATAATCTCTCGATATATGTGCCTAAAGATGTCTATTGGCCCCAAGAAGATACTGATCTAATTATAGAAACAATTAATGAATGGCTAAAAGACAATTGGAAAACTTTTCTGGAAAAGGAAAGCTTAAAAATCATTGAAATAGGAATTGGTTCGGGTGCTGTTGTATTATTCCTTATTAAAAAACTAAATTCATATTTTCTTGATTCAAAATTAATCTCTGACAAAATCAAGGCAATAGGAATTGATAAGAACCCATTAGCAATCAAGACATCCAAAAAAAATGCGGAAAAAAATAAACTAAATTCATATATCAATTTTTATCAGGGAGATCTATTCACTCCTTTAAAGAATAAAGAGCTGAACCCTTACCAAAGAGGGGCGCCTTATGATATATTGATATTCAATCCTCCATATCTGCCTTCATCTGGTCTTGATGAAAGGAGAAATGATAAGAGAAAAAAATTTAAAAATTTAACTTGGAATGGAGGAGAACAAGGATACGAATTAACATATAGATTCCTTGATAAATCTGTTAGTTTTATTCAACCGGGTACTCTTTTATTCCTTGTTTCCTCTAGTATGGTAAATCAAGATAAAATCAAAAAAAAGTTTAAACAATTAAATTTTAAGATTGTCACTATGAAAAAAACTCATATTTTCTTTGAAGATATTATTTGTTATATATTAAAATATAAATAGGAATTTTATCCCATCTCGGCACTAGTGGCCATTTCCACAATTTTATCTGTTTCTTTTGCCAGTTCCTCGGGGAGATGACTTGTATCTGCCTGCAAAAAGCCTTTTATAATCAAATCCACAGCCTCATCCTCGGAAAGACCTCTCGAGGTCAGATATTCTATGTGTTCGGATGCAATCTTCCCCACTGATGCCTCGTGAGTGAGAGATACATTTGGATTAACTGCATCGATCTCTGGAATTGAATCGACCCTTCCCTTATCCGATAATAATAGACCAGAACAATCAATATGACCAGTTGAATCAGCCGCATTTCCAACAATTTTTCCTCTTGCTAGAATATGTGCTTCGTCCAGTGAAATAACCCGGGAAAGAATCTCCGCGTTAGACCCTTCCCCGTTCAAATAGCAAGTGGCACCTGCATCAAATATTCCATCCCCTTTTGCATATATTAATGTTTGTCCATAATAGGAGGAATTTTTTCCGTTTAAATATACCGTAGGATTGGTTTGTAGATCTTTCAAATGAGACATAATAATATAATAATTGGTAAATTGGGCATTTTCCTCTAAAATTACCCCGGTTCTCGGCCTTACATAAGATTGTTTTGACCAATTATGAATCATTGAGAAGGAAATTTTGGCATCTTTTTTAGCATAAAATTCCGAAACACCAATATGCAATGCTTTGTCAACTCCTTTATGTACTGTACACCCTGTGATTATATCTAATTGAGCCCCTTCTTCGGCAATAATTATATTATGGACCACTTGTTTCACGCCAGGTAGATCAATAAAGAGACAAGATTGCATAGGAAAAATGGATTTTGCCCCTTTTTTTGCATAAATAAAATAACCCTGGGTGATCTTTTTGATAGAAGCTTCAACAGTATATTTATCTTTATCCTTAGGTACCGCTTTCCATAAATAATCTTTTAGATCCATTTTACCATCGGTACCATCATATTTTTCAAATGCGTCATGAATAGGCATTATCTCGATGTCCTTGACTTTACTAATGCATAAATCACTTGTATTGTCCCTTTGAACATATAACCCCTTTGCTTTTTTTTCTTCGGTACTTAAACCAACCTCTTGAATCATTTTTTTTTCTTCTTCGGACATATCATCTACATCTTGATAATTTCTCGAAGGAGAACTAGCCTCTTTATATTCTTCTATCTTAATTTCATCATCTCTACTCATTTGAACAACCCTCCTGACTAATTTTAACTAAGTTTGCCTTACAATTTGCACAAGCACTAAAACCATCTTTCATAATTGTATTAATGATCTGATTAGGATCACCACTACACATAATTTTTCCATTAATCAGCACATGGGCCCTTGTGATATGTCCAAGAAATTTAAGAATATATCCCAGATGGGTAATGATAAGACCCGAATTTTCTTGTTTTGCAGGTATTTTATCTCGATCAAGTAATTTTCTCATTACTTTTGCAATTAATTCAACATTTTCTACGTCTACACCAGAATCTGGTTCATCAAAGAGTAAGAAATCGGGTTTTAGTACCATCATTTGTAAAATTTCTGATCTTTTGATTTCTCCCCCAGAAAACCCAACATTTACATCTCTCTCTAAGTATTCATCACTAAAATTCAATTCTTTGGCAAGCTCACCGATATCTTCATCTAATTCGTCTGTACAATAATCTCCCTCATTATTATTATTATTCTCTAAATATTCTGCTCTTTTTTGACCACATACATTTAAGAGTTGTTTGAGTTTTACCCCATTTATGGCAGGGGGATGTTGAAATAAAACCCCAATACCCCTCTTTACCCTTTCATGGGTAGTAAGGTTTGTTATATCTTCCCCTCTGAAAATAATAGTCCCTTTTTCCACCTTATAGTTTTTAAAACCTAAAATTGCCTTAATTAGGGTTGTCTTTCCAGCTCCATTTGGACCCAACAAAACATGAACCTCACCTTTACTAACATGCAAATTAAAATCGTTCAATATCTTTTTTCCTTCAACACTTACCGTTAAATTTTCTATTTGTAGCATCTGATCATCTCTTTTTGTTGAATTAATATTATACTTTGATATATTTCTTTAATCGCCTTGAAGTTTAAAAAGTTTATTTTTATGATTCAAAGACTCCTCTAAAAAGAACACACTTGAAATAAATTGGACCGATAAATCATATAATCTTTTGGCTATGGGGCAAAAAATCTTATTTTTTCTATTAGAATAGAGCTAATTTCTTTATGTCGGAAACCAGCCGATATTTTTATGTATATTTACGTAGAAATAAAAAATTTAATAATATAACGGCCATAACTATTTTATACGTGTTAAATAATCGTACCTATAGAGGTACCGACTATAACCAACAATATATTAGTAGGAGAGATATAAAATGGTAGTTAGTGAAGATAATTCCTTTACTTTTGAAAATTTTTCTTTATCAAGAATTTGGCCTAAAAAAGTAGTCAATTCAGAAGGGTCAATTTATCCTTTTAATCCAGATAGAATGGTTAAAAGTATTAACAAAGAAACAGGTTTAGATTGGGAAAAATGTAAAGAAGTTGTAAAAGGGACATTAAAACGAATAGCGAGATTAGACCTTGATAAAATTCAAACATCAATGATTAGAGAACTCACATGTGTGGAACTCTCATCCCGTGGTTATCAAAAAGAGAGAAATATTTATGCCAAACTTATAAATCGACAAGCAGTTAAATTTCAGCTAGAAGAATCCTTTATCGACAAGTTCCGAAATACACAACCCAATTGGGGACCTCTTGGATATGTTACCTACAAGAGGACCTATGCAAGAATTATGGAAAATAAGAATAGGACAGAAGAGTTTTTTGAAACTGTAAGAAGAGTTGTGGAAGGTGTATTTAGTATTCAAAAGGAACATTGTCACAAAATTGGATTGCCCTGGGACGAAAGAAAATCTCAAAAAATGGCACAAAAAATGTATCGAAAGATTTGGAATTTTAAATTCACCCCTCCAGGAAGAGGATTTTGGATGATGGGTACAGAATTCATTGATAAGCATGGATCTATGGCCCTTAATAATTGTGGATTCTGCTCAACCGAGGATATTAATATAAAAAAGACAAAAGCCTTTGAATTTCTTATGGATGCTCTTATGTTGGGAGTAGGAGTAGGTTTTGATACGAAAGGAGCAGGTAAAATAGTAATTAAAGAACCAAAAGAAGAAAAATTTATATTTGAAATACCAGATTCCAGAGAAGGATGGGTTCAAGCATTGAGGCACCTTTTAAGCGCATATTTTGATGGAGAAAGTATGCCTATTTTTGATTTCTCCAAGATCCGGGAGGCAGGAAAGCCTATAAGGGGTTTTGGCGGGGTTGCAAGCGGACCTGGCCCGTTGGAAGATATGCTAAATCAAGTCAAAAAGATGTTAAATGACAGAATAGGAAAGCCAATAAAATCTTTAGATATTTTGGATATTATGAACTTAATCGGAAAATGTGTTGTTGCTGGAAATGTTAGAAGAAGTGCGGAAATTGCATTGGGTGATGTTGATGATAAAGAATATGTTTCTTGCAAGGACCCATCAAAATATCAAGAGGAATTAATGCATCACAGATGGGCAAGCAATAATTCAATAATTGCTAAAGTCGGCATGGATTACTCAAAATTAATCCCAAGGATTGCCAAGAATGGAGAACCTGGATTGATATTTTTGGATAATGCCCAGAAATACAGCAGAATGTGTGAAAAACCCGATTATAAAGACAAGAATGTAATGGGAGTAAATCCATGTGGAGAACAGTCATTGGAAAGCTTCGAGCTTTGTTGCTTGGTTGAGACATTTCCTTCACGCCATGATACTTATAAGGAATACGAAGAAAGTCTCGAATTTGCATACCTTTATGCTAAAACAGTAACTATGGTCAATACGCATTGGGATGTAACTAATGCCGTCATGCTTAAAAACAGGAGAATTGGAGTTTCACAGACAGGAATCATAGATGCTTTCGCAAAACATGGAAGAAGAAAGGTATTAAATTGGTGTGAAAAGGGATATAAATTTCTTAAAAAGATGGATGAAAAATATTCCAATCATTTCTGTATCCCAAAATCCATAAAAATTACAACCGTCAAACCGAGTGGAACGGTGAGTTTGCTTGCGGGAGTATCACCTGGTATTCATTATCCCCATTCAGAGTATTATATTCGAAGAGTAAGGATCTCGAAGGATTCAACTTTGGTAGATCTTTTACACAAGGCGAATTACCCCATTGAAGATGATAAATATTCAGATAATTCTATAGTCTGCGAATTTCCGATTCATCGGAAAAATTTCCTTAGGGGAAAGAAGGATGCATCCATCTGGGAACAAATTGGAAATGCCATTGATTATCAAAAATATTGGAGTGATAATCAAGTATCCATTACAGTTACTTTTAATAAAGAGGAAGCAGATCAATTAGATTACGCTCTTCAGTTTTCTGAGGATAAACTCAAAGGGATTAGTTTCTTACCTTTAAATGAACACGGATATGAACAAGCACCTTATGAGACAATCACAAAAGAAGAATACGAAAAAAGAATCTCAGAGATTTCACCTATAACAAAATGGACGACCGATGAAAAAGGAGAGGGTGAGGTATTCTGTGATAGTGACAGTTGCAGTACGGATATTCCTTATGAAAATTAGAAGAGAATTTCTGTTCCATTAATTCAATTGATTTTTTTTTAAGTGCTTGATTCATCTCTTTAGGGGAAAATTTTTTCTTTTATTTTAGATAAATCACAATATGTCAAAGGAAATAGATTATAACTTTTTCACGAAAATGGATCTACGGGTGGGAGAGGTAATTGAAGCAGAAAAAGTACCCAAATCTAGAAATTTACTTAAATTAATAGTCGATATAGGACAAGAAAAACCCAGACAAGTAATAAGTGGCATTTCTAATTTCTATGATCCAGAGGAACTTATTGGAAAAAAATATGTATTCATAGTAAATCTAAAACCCAGAAAACTCATGGGATTAGAAAGCCAAGCAATGATTTTAGCAGCAGATGTGGATAGAGAAGCGGTATTATTGAAAGTTGATGAAAAATACTTCAATAAAGTTAAGCCAGGTTCAAAAATCGTTTAAAAACTTAGAGATAGCCCATTTTTTACCAAAGTATTTTATATTCTAATTAATAATGTTCTTTTAAAGGAGAAGATGATATGGTTGATGGACCGAAACAAATTGAAATAGATCAAATCAGTTTAGAGGATGATTGTGCAAGTATTATTAAGGATCTTCGAAAAGCAGAAAGAAAAGTAAATAAAGCATTAAGCAAGCTAATTAAAAGAGATGGAAGCGCCTTAGAAGAGCTGAAAAAATATAAAAAATTAATGTTTGATTCAAGCAGAAATTACATACAAATGCTAAATCAAGATTCGGAAATAATCGATAATCAACTTCTTATTTTAACAAAAGAACATGTGAAACGTTTAGAGAAAACTATTAAGGTTAAAACGGAAATGCTTAACACTTTGAAAGAATTAGATAAAACATATGATGAGTATGTAAATAACCTTAGTAGGCTTCGGAATTCATGGGACGATTTGGTTGATCGGGGGGATTCATGGTATGATGATGCTAATGACCTAATTAAGGAAAAAAATAGTTATGGAGCTGGGGGAAAACTTGGAAGATTGGAAAAAAGCATGAAGAAAAATCATGCACGATTAAAAAAAGCATATGATCAGAAAACCCGGGCACATCAATTAGTTGAAACATCATATAATCACATAAATCAAGTATTACAAAAGCTGAAAGCCAAAATAAAAAATATACGTTGGTAAGCAGAGATTTCACGACTTTTTTATCCCAACATCTATTTGATACGCTTTTTTGATTATATTTTTTCAATTACAATTTTTGATATCTTATTCATATTTATACAAAATAATGTTTCTATTCTTAGGCCATAGAGATTTTAATGAAATCGTATTTATTTCAATTCATTATTTGGGCTATCTAATAAGAGATATTAATGACTTGGATAGATTTATATGTAAAATTAGCTTTTTAAAAAGTAAGAGAAAAGATCATTTTTTTCAAAAAAATGAGTTTTCTATATATACTCAATAATTCTTTTAAAAAAAGTTTATTGTTGGTGTAAAATATGGTCCAATGTACGAAATGCAAAAAGGAAGTATCTGAAGATGATACGATGGAATCAGATAATGGCCTTGTTTGCGATAAATGTGCTGTTAAATATTTCGTCCAGTGTGATGGATGTGGTTTAATCATCACAAAAAAACCAATCGAAATAGATGGCTACGAATTATGTAAAGATTGTGCCGATGATTGGGATGAAGAAGGTGAATGGGACGATGAAGACGAATGGGACGACGATGAGGATGAAGATTACTAAAATCTAATTCCATCCCAAAAAGAAATACCCTACAACTATAAAAATTATACAAATCAAGCTTTTTTATTTCTTATGTTTTAATGCATGGAGATCCTTAAGAATATGATTAATCAAGGGAAAGAAAAAACTATTGAAAATACATTCATCCCGAAGATCTAATTTTAGTTTTTTAAATTCACCGATTTTTATGAATCTTGATTTTATTCTTCTTTTTTAGCTTTTTCATATCGAAATACCCCCCATTAGGCCTTCTGAGATTTGGATCATACCAACCATCCCATTTTTCACATCTATCCCCTCCTAAACGTAGTTTATGATGTTTTTTGATAATCCTTGAAGCCTTTTGAATATGGCCACGATAATTTTTCTCGGATCCGGCCATTTGCAAATTATATGCGATTTTATTTATATGATAAAGTAATTTGACTTGAAGAATGATATGATCATAAAAGAAGTCATTGTTTTGGATCTCTTCTTTAATATCCTCAGAAATAGACAAAGCTTTTTCCAATAAATCCAAATTTCTACTTGTTAATCGTGTATAAGTTTCTCCCAGATTTCCAATTTTTTCATATATTTTATTAATCCACGTTATTGGAATGAAGAAGAGGTATTTTCTTAATGCTATTCTAATTGCACTATATTTTAAGTGGGACATAATATTAATATATCCCATTCTATCCTCCTGAGCCCGATTAAGCAATTTCAGAATATCTACCACTTTATCTTGGTATGTTTTTCCAAAATATCGCTTAGCCCATTGTTGGAGGAATGCCTCCGAGTCAAATTGATGGGGATTCTGACAAATTAGGCTACATGCCTCCAAATTAATGATAAAATGGCGGAAGGTCTGCCCGTTTACTAAACAATATTTGTTCATATTATACTCTTGGAAGGCGGGTTTCATTGCTTCTTCTAAATAATTAGGATAAGGATCTTGAACTACATGGTTGAGGAAAAACCCGGCATGCATATAAATACCCCAATCATAGCCGCCTAAATCATCCGGCATATACTCAAACTTTCCAAATCCATCATCTGGCCAGACCATAATAAAATCTTCCTTTGGTTTGGGGCGAAAACCCCTTTTGTAGACACCTCTTCCTTCAGAATAAAGGTCAACCACAATTTTAGCATCCGGATTATGAGACTTGATAATTCTAGCCATTTCAGGGAATGCCTCATTGAAAACATCCACAGGATCTCCTTTTCCTTTATATCTCCTGTCCCATCTCTGATCTCGGGGACGATTGAGAAATATATCACATTTTCCAATCGGAGTTTCAGTTAGATAATATTTCCAAACCTCCAGCCATTCTTTTTTGTATTTTTCCCAATTTACACTAGCTTTATCGGAAATTACCTTGAATTTCCATCCCAAGTAGAAAGATACCTGAATCATCACACCCCTTTCATGGGCATAATCAATTATTTTATTAAGTAATTCTGTATTGGGCTCGTAATCAGGGCGTATCTTCTGGTAATGAGGCCATCGATAAAATTCGGCCCTTCCCAAATGATCGTGAATATCAATCACATTATATCTTAAGCGGACTAAAGTATTGATTATTTCTTTCCAATGTTTAAAACCAAATTCCAAGTAAGGTTTCGTGATATTTGCCAACTCATCATTATCATTATCAAAATAGGCCAGAATTGGGACTAATGGCGGATCAATCATCTCGGAATTTACTTTAGAGATATTAAAATTTTCATCCTTGGTTGGTTCTATGCAT
>CAZEPC010000115.1:0-12236 GCA_964513765.1 uncultured archaeon | reverse complement strand
CTGCAGATAAATTCATCGGGATTCTCTCCTTTAAATGTCCAATTGATAATCTCTTTAATGCATCAATCGCCAATGAAGGATCCATACCAAGATTTTTTAACCCAAATTGAACTTCTTCTAAGACGGTATTACTGAAGATTTGGGCATCTAGGTCTTGAAATACCATCCCTACCTTTTTTGCAATCTCAGATATCTTGGTTTTCTTGATATTCACTCCCGCACAGTGAATTGTGCCCGAAAGATTTCCTTTAATTTCATGGGGAATAAGTCCCTTAAGGATATAGCATAATGTTGTCTTTCCGCATCCGGACTCTCCTGCTATTGCTGCAATATCTCCTTTCTTAATTTCTAGTGAGCTTTTTTGCAGTACAATCTGATTTTTATCATACTCAAAACTCAGATCCTTTATGCTAATAATGTTCATTTTGGGCTTTGATTCGTTTTTTTGATTGGTAGGCATTTTTTCGGACCTAATTGAACTTAATTGGAATTTATTAAAATCTAAATATAGTAGTTCGAACTTTATAGTAAATATAATGATTATATGAAATAAATATAAAAAAATGAGTGGATTTTTAATATGAATTGGGAGATTATGCACTAAATCTTTTATAAACCGCGGTTTTTTCGATTCTTTTAAAAAAACCATAGGATACATATAATGCAATAATTACGGGCCCGGCGGATAATAATCCACACATGATTCCAAACCAAACTAAGTCCCATCCCATTTTGGTAATGGGTAGATTAAGAAGGCCAGAAAAATCAATTGCTCCGTTAAAATTAGGGGATGCATGGTTGAGCATACTACTAAAACCGGTAACATTAGGTAATCCCAATAATTGCCAAATGATAAATGTTGGTAACCACCATATAATGGACCCTATTATCCCTGCTATAAATATTTGTATATATTTATTGAGATTCATGAGAAATACACCATCCAATAACAATCCGATTATGAATCCCAGTCCAATTTTCCATATACCGGGTGTACTTCCCCAAAATGTGAGGGGTGAGGCGATAACTCCAAATAAAGTCATATACATGGTAAGGGACCCAAATTTGTCAACCGAAAATTTCACTAATCCTATGAAGATAAAATTAATTGGAACCATTATCAACATCCCGGCAACAATATGAGTGGTTAAGGCGATAAAAGCGGGACTAACTAATAAGTCAAAACCAATATTTGCGGCAACCATCAAGGCTATAAATATTATTTCGGATGTATTAAACTTTTTAAATATGCCCTGATTTTTTTTTAGTTTCTTTTTCTTTTTTTGCTTGGTCATTTTTTTCACCCTTTTTTCGGGTATAATTAATGGTATGATCGTTTAAAGAAAAAGTTATCGTTTATAGAAACTAAATGTAGGAAAATGAAAATCTGATCTTGAAATTGTTAAAATTTGTATAGTAAATTGAACACCCACCCTAAAGGAAGGGAATTCATAGGTTACTATATATTTTATAATTTCAACATCAACGGCGTGTTAAGAACGACTATTTCCTCCATAGGTCGAGGAGAAGGAACTGATTTTTGTAAGGTTTTTTTTTGATCCATGGATTTATTTGTGATATTTTTTCATTCTTGATTATTTTTAATATCTAGAATATTTCGCCTTATTTGACTAGATGATCTTCTAGATGAAAAGCTATTTATACTAGAAACGATCTAAAGTATCAAAAAATTTAAATAAGATGCAAAAATCTTTTTTCTATCTACTAGGCGATTCGCGGAGAAATTTTCTAGAAAAGATACATATTTTAGAAAAATCCTATACAAATAACTTTGAAATCCCTTGAATAATACGGTGCAAACTGAAGAAATTTAAAAATCAATACTCTTACCATTAATTTCCAAATGAATAATCTTTCCCAGCGAGTAGATTGGCATTGGTTGGATTATTGACCAAATGCGAAAAGTACTGGGGTAGAATCAATCACCTGCAATTAAAAAATTTAGCGTAAACCTACATTCAAAAAAAAAAAAATAATAAGATAATCTAGAATCTTTCAGAAAAAATGGCTGATTATTTCTTTATTGGATCTTAATTGTTTTCTCTATCAATCTTATTTAGAGATCTTTATTTAGATTATTCTAATATGTGAATTGGTTGAGGAAATAACAGTTTCATACAAAACCTTTATATATTTGGACTTATATTTAATTACTAACCGACTTAAAAAAATTACATTAACTTTACATGTATTTTTTCAAAAAATACATGACAATTAATACAAGAAATAAATGAAAATGAAAAATTGAAATCATATTATTATTGCCAATTTTTATTGTATAGCATTTCAATTCTTCGAAATTTCAATCAAAACGATAGACAACAATCGATCATCACAAAAGAAAGCAAAATTTAACATGGTTATTTGTTTTACATTAGCCATATTAATATTTAACCATAACTAAAAGTCTTGGTTGACAATAGATCTATGTACGGGATTATGCCAATCACGAATGATAAAATCTTGCAATAAAGTTCATACCCCTGTTTGTTATAATGGGATTGAAAAAAAGAAAAAATTTACAAAGAAATACCTAAAGATTGGAGAATTGAATTAAAAAATGGGTAAATTGGGAACAGTACTTGGAACATCACCACAACATTTGATTATTCGTACCCACGAGGGTATGGACAGCTCAAATCTACCTAAAATTGGTGAGGATGCGTATAATCTTAAGAAAGAAAAAATTGGTAAAATTTTCGATATTTTTGGACCAGTTTCAAAGAAACCTTTTATTTCTGTGAAGCTTGGGGGTAAATTTTCGTTAGATGATTTTGAAAATGAACGAGGTAGTCCAATTTATACATTTAAGAAAAAATCTTTAAAAAAGAGAAAATATCGAAAGAGAGGGCGATCACCACGAAAGCCCAAGCGAAATAGAAAACATCACAATCACTAAAATAATCAACAATATACTCTTACATACATTCAAGTATGACATGATACAATATGCATAAAAATAATGAAACATCAAAAAAAAAATAGAACCTAAATCGTTAGAGCGTTTTAAGATTGAGCTGCTTTCTTAAAACCTTCCAAAATCCAAAAAACATTACATAAACTAAACTATTGAACTTTAAAATACCAAAAAAAGGAATGAAAAAAAAATATGAGCGGTACAAACAATCTCTATCAAAAAGATAAAAACAAGAATAAATGTCCTGAATGCGGAAGTTATGAATCATTACTCGATGACCATCGAGGAGAAAGAATTTGTAGTCAATGCGGTCTTGTGAGAAAAGCAAAAGTTATTGATAAAGGTCCAGAATGGAGAGCATTTGATTCTGATCAAAGGGAAAGAAGAACTAGGGTGGGGGCACCTATGACTTTCACAATCCACGATCAAGGCCTTTCAACCATCATTGATTGGAGGAATAAAGATTATGCGGGGAAACCTATTCCTTCAAAATTACGGAGTCAAATTTACAGGCTCAGAAGATGGCAATCTCGAATTCGTGTTTCTGATGCCACCGAGCGAAACTTAACCTTTGCACTCTCTGAATTAGATAGGATGGCAAGTGTTTTAGGCCTCTCTAAATCTTTAAGGGAAAGTTCTGCGAAAATTTATAGAAGGGCGGTCAAAAATCACCTTATTAGGGGTAGAAGTATTGAGGGTGTGGCGGCTGCCTCACTCTATGCGGCATGCAGACGAAACAAAATTCCGCGAACCTTAAATGAAATTGCTGATTGTGCCAGGGTGGGAAAGAAAGAAATTGGCCGAAGTTATCGTTTTGTTGCCAATAAACTTAAACTTTCCAGCCATCCCGTAAGTCCGTTAGAATATATCCCTCGTTTTATCTCAGAATTAAATCTCACCAACAAAATAGCCAGAAAAGCTCGATTAATCGTTAAGGCTGCCGAAAAGCGTGGTTTAACAAGTGGGAGGGGTCCAACGGGGGTCGCAGCAGCAGCAATATATGTGTCAAGCATTTATTTCGGTGAGAGGCGAACACAACGCGATATCGCCCGGGTTGCCCAAGTTACGGAAGTTACGGTGAGGAACCGGTTTAAAGAAATGGTGACCAAACTTAAACTCAGGGTTCCCTTGAAAAAGAGACGAAAAAAACTAAGACAACAAAAGAACAACAAATAAAATCTTTTATTTTTTAAATTCATTGACTTTCTCTAATTTCTCTTATCTTTTTTCTTTATTCTCTTCTCTCTTCTCTTCTTCTATTCCCTTCGTTTCTCTAAAAATTATTCTACAATAAATAAAAAATAGGGGAGTTATCTTATCCCCTTTGATTCTTTGAACATGTAAGTAATTGAAAATTTAGAACTTGATTTTTTTGGCATCTACAATATTTTCTTCTTTCTTAAGCCCCTCAATCACCTTATCGGGGACCTCTTGATCGACCATAATACAGCCGATTACATCTTGTCCGGGCTTAGACTCTGCTAAATTATAGGAGGAGATATTAATCTCATTTTCCCCCAATTTACTCCCAACCACTCCCACCACACCGGGCACATTTTTATTAATGATTACCAATACATTTCCTCGTGGGATCATTTCTATTCCCATTTCCTGGATCTCAACCACCTTCGGAATGGATTTTGAACATACTCCTCTCATATCAAATCTCTCACCATCATTATAGGTAATAACCGTTCTTAAGGAATTGTCAAAGTTCAAGTTGGTACTGTCCCGAACCTTCAGATCGATTCCCTTTTGTTCTATCTTTTTCTCTACATTAATTAGAGATATTTCTGGATTAGTGTATTTCAGCATTTCGGCAACGGTCATGCTAGTAATGGGTTTAATATCCATTTCTTTTCGGAATCTGTAGGTTAATTCGATTTTTTCTATTTTTTTATCCTTCCATTGTCCTGTGAATTCTCCCAAGTGTTTCGCGAGCAGTAAAAATGGTCCGTACTTATCGGCAGCATCTGCGGGTATTTTGAATGGTAGATTAACTGCATCAAGATATACATTATCGAGCAAAGCCTGTGCAATATTTTCACACATGATTTGGGACACATTCTCTTGAGATTCGACTGTAGTTGCACCTAAGTGGGGTGTCGCCACCACGTTGTCCATCTCAATAAAGGGAAAGTTGTCTTTATGGGAAGGTTCTTCGGAATAGACATCCACCGAGGCTCCCTTAATTTTTCCTTCTTTGAGTGCTTCATATAATGCATCTTCATCAATAATTGCACCCCTTGCAGTATTGATTATATAGGCCGAAGGTTTCATTTTTTCTATTTCCTCCTTCCCGATCATTCCTTTGGTGTGTTCGTTTAAGGGCAAATGAAGTGAAAGAAAATCTACATGTGGGAGTAATTCATCCAAATTATCCACAAATTTTCCATGGAACGGATATTTTCGTTTTTTGTTCTTGTTTCTAACCAGTGCCATGACTTGCATTCCGATGGCTTCACAGATAACGGCAACCTTTCCCCCTATCCTTCCTAAACCAATGAGTCCGATGGTCTTTCCTTTTAGTTCCGTTCCTTTCAATTTTCCTTTGGCCCAAACACCCTCTTTCATAAGTTTGTCGGCTTTTGGAATATTTCGGATAAGCGAAATCATGGTCCCGATAGTGAGCTCCACAACTCCATTGGAATTTCCCCCTAACACACGCATGACCACTATTCCGCGTTCTGAACATGCATCAACATCGATATGATCAATCCCGGCACCTGCTCTTCCAACAATCTTCAAATTTTGCCCAATATCTAAAAGATCAGCATCTACTGGAATTCCGGATCTCACAATTAATACATCTGCATCCGCCAATTCCTTCTTGAGTTTCTTATCCTCACCCCTTTGAAGTGCAACGACCTCAAAATGGGGATTATATTTCAAAAAGTCGATCCCGCTTTGTCCTACGGGTTCTCCAATAACTACTTTAAATTTAGGTTCTTGTGACTTTGACATTATTTCTCAATAGAAACTATTTTTTCTTCAATAAATTGTTTTTGAAATGAAGGATTCATGAAAAAATTTTAATAAAACAATACCAAATCTATATATCTCACCAGAATTTAATGACAAAGGATTTAATTGAAGATCTCTCGATAAACCGACTTTATTATTTTCCCATGTTTCCTATCCTAAAATATGATATGCATTTTGGATCATTAAGTATCCTCCGGAGGATGTTTTTTGTCGCTAGATTGGAGAACGGAGAAATGAGTTTTTCAAGAAATGAATTTTTTTTAGTTTTTGCTAATTATATAAGTTAAATTAGATCTCCTTTAAATCCCGCAAAGATTCCTATGATATCGAAGTATTCCCTCGATCATACTAGTCCAATTCTTATGAAAACGAAAATTTTTGAGTTCGAAAAATAATGAAGATCAAGAAAAAATATCCTATTATTCTCTTTGTGTTGTTCCTCAGCCTCTCCGTTGTCTTTATCTCCCTAATTCAAATTAAAATTGATAAAATTCAAGATCTTCGACAGAGTGCTTTGCAAGACATTTTCTTCCAAGATTTTGAGCTGGAAGTTAATCAACAAGATTCAGGCACTTTCCAATCTATAAACTTAAAGGGTACTTATTATCATCCCAAGGAGGTTGACGATCAAGATTCAATTTCCTTAGTGGTACTTCAGCATGGCATGGGTGGAAGAAAGGAGAACTTACATAGTATGGCCTTTTGTTTTGTAAAAAGAGGCTTTGCTGCTCTTACGCTAAACTTGAGGAACCACTATAATTCTCAAGGCCATACAACACTTGGTCACAAGGAATCACAAGATCTCCTTAAGGGAATTAATTTCATGAAAGAGAGGATGGACCAAAAAGGAGTTAAGATCGAGAAAGTCGGGTTGGTTGGCCATTCTCTGGGGGCCTTAACGGTCAGCTTGGCGGGCATGTCTTCGAATATTAATTCAACGGTTGCAATTGCCCCCCCAGGGGATATCACCTCGATGTTTGGGGATTTAACGGGGATTGATATTGAACAATTGGGAAATACTGTTGATGGATTCAACCCTTTTTCTGATCCCGAGTATGTATCCAACATTACCCTTCTCGGGAAAAACCCACCCCGGAACTATTTAATGATTGCAGGGGAGGGTGATAGTATGATTTACCCCTCTCATGTGGAGGCTCTATTTCAAAATATTACGGGGGATAATGATAAAGAACCTTTTAAACTTTACGGAAGTTTCGAGGAAAACAACGCGGTTCAATATAATGTTTACAATGTCCCTTCCCACGGGGCGGAGCAATTTGCTTTCCAAACCCCTCAAATCACGGAAATGGCCATCAATTGGACGGAAACTGCTTTGAATATAACCAATGAGGATCCCCTTGATATCAATCAATATCAAGATCTGGGGTATTTCGAAGAACTATACAGTATTTGGGCCACAGTTGGAGGGGATTATTTACTTTTAATGGTATTTTCCTTGCTGTGCTTGTACTTCTTCTTTTTGGTGGTGGGTAATGTAAAGAGGATGGAAATAAATCCGATCCCAGCCATGATTAGGTTGAGGCACAACTTTGCATCGATGTTAAGGGAGAAAAAAGGAAATAGTTTTAATTTCTTTCTTTTAATTTCTTTCCTCCTATCGCTGGTTTTTGGGACAATATTTTTGGCTTTAGAAGTCAGCTTCTCCAAGTTTTTGGGTTTGCATCTTTTGCTTTCTATTTTATATCCCATTTGTCTATCCTTATTAATTTCTGTCCCTTTAAATGTCTATTACTTAAAGAATAAGGAAAGAAAGGAAAAAGTAAGCCCTCCTATTGAAGACCGGGACCAAAAGAAAGCAAAATCGGATCGTAAATCAGATGATATTGCTCAAGATCCAAACGCAAAGAGGGTATTTTTGGAAAATTCCAAGGAATATCTGCGAGAATTTAGTCAGGCTTTCAAAAATCCATCTAAATTTCTAAAGAAAACCGTTCTCACCATTTTTGGCATATTAACCAGCATACTTAGCATTATCTCTTGGGCGTTCTTTTCCCAGCAAGCCAAAGCGGAAGCTTTACTTAAACCAACTCCCGAGATCAGTGGGTTTCCAATTTCTGTTGTCCAAGTAGTGCTGCTAACAATTGGAATTGAAATCCTCTTTTCGTTTCGTTATCGGGTGTTTCTAAAAATAACCAAGAAAAGTCAATCAAACAGGACCAATTCAATGCTTCTAACTCCTATTTTTGGATTTTTGGTCTCGCTGGTACTTTTCATGATTTATTTAGGATCAATGAACTTAGATTCCCCCTATCTCCAAGCCCCGATGTTTTTCTTAATGAGTCTTTTGATTTTTGGATATTTTTTACTAATCGAGATCACGAACAAGATAAACTGGATTGCTTTGGTAAATCAATTCATTGGAACTGTAGCAGTGCCCATCCTCTTCTCTTGGATTATGAGCAGCTTGTTGTTGGCGTATTAATCAATAAAATAATCTTTTTTTGTCTGATATTGTGAAGAATACAGATCAAAAAAAAGTTTTCTTACGAAGAAATAATCTCTAAAATGTCTTCAATACTTGATACGGGAACCTTGCAAGATTTTTCATCACATATATATGCGAGAAAGCCATTTTGGGGGGATCTCATCTCCGGGAGTGCTGGATTAATGAATTCTAATTTTTCTTTGTGGTCTTTGTTTTTTGGGGCAAGGATAAGGGTGTAGGGAAGGAATTTTTCTCTCAGAATCCCCAGCACTTCTTCTTTTCCGGGTCCTAAAATGGTGAGAAGATGATTTTTTACATAGTAAATATCCACACCTAAAAGGAAGAATGTATAGCTGGTTGAAGCCTGAAATACTTTAGTGGCATAATTTTGCATTAAATTCTCCGCTTTTTGGAAATATTTATTATCAGAGGTGAGATGATACAACCGCATGATATTGTAGAATGCCACAGAATTTCCCGAAGGAATTGCGCCGTCATAATACACTTTTTGTTGGGCGAGAACTGCCTCTTCTTCCTTGGAAGAGAAGAAAAAAGCACCTCCATCTTCATCCCAAAATTGATCAAACATCTCTTCTTGCAATCTTAGTGCCAAATTGATGTGTTTGGGATTAAAATTCGTTTGAAACATTTCCAGCAATGCCCATATGAAAAACGCATAATCGTCAATAAACGCCTTTCTATTCTCTTTATTTTCGGTATCTTGATGTAGAAGTTCCTCCTGGCCATTAAAATGATTTTTAATGAGATATGTAATCGCATTTTCTGCCTCTTTTTGGTATTTTTCTTTATTCTTCTTATCAATTCTACTCGCTTTCGATAATGCGACAATCATCAAGCTGTTCCAATCAGTTAGCCTTTTGGTATCTTTTTGTGGGTGAATTTTTTGTTCTCGAGCGCGATACAACTTTTCATTTATTTTTTCTATAGTTTCTTTCTCAACATTTTGTTCATTTAGAGGGTCCTTGAGATGAAGAATGTTCCGTCCGTTCTTCTTTTTAGTGCTCTCATCTAAATAATTTCCTTCTTGCTCAACTTGATACACTTTTTTTGTGACTTTAAGTTCGTTTTCTGTTAAAATGCTCTTCAATTCATTTAATGTCCACGTATAAAAAACCCCTTCCTCTCCCTCGCTGTCGGCATCCTCGGCAGTGAAAAAACCTCCTTCCTCGCTTTTCATATGTCTCAATACATATTTAAGTATATCCCGAGCGGTCTTCACATATATTTCTTCTTGGGTAATTTGATATGCTTCAAGATATATAATGGTTAGCAGGGCTTGGTCGTAAATCATTTTCTCAAAATGGGGGACCAGCCATTCGTTATCAGTTGAATATCGGTGGAATCCTCCCCCAATATGATCATATATTCCCCCGAGCCTCATTTTTCGCAGAGTTTTCTTGACAATCCTTAATGCCTCTTTATTTTTTGTGCTTTTCCAATATCTAAGAAGAAACATTAAATTATGGGGTGAGGGGAATTTAGGTGCGGGTAGAAATCCTCCGTAGTGGGTATCAAATGATTTTGAGAAGATATGGAAGGCGTTTCTTAGGACAAACTTGCTCATCTTTTGCTTACCCTCCTTTTTCACGGTGCTTTCGAGCATGTTTTTGATGTTTTGTCCGGTTTCTTTCAATTTTTGCGGTTCACTTTCCCACATTTCCTCTACTTTTTTTAAAAGATCAACCAGTCCCATCATCCCCATTTTTCCGCTTTTTGGAATATAGGTGCCCGAAAAGAATGGCTTTTTTCCCGGTGTCATAATTATGGTTAAGGGCCAGCCCCCGCTTCCGTTCATGATCTGGCAGACATTCATATATGTTTTATCGATATCCGGTCTCTCTTCCCGATCCAGTTTTATTGATACGAAATTTTCGTTGAGGATGTCTGCAACCTTTTGGTCTTCAAAAGATTCGTGGGCCATGACGTGGCACCAATGGCAAGTTGAATATCCTATAGAGAGAAAAATTAATTTATTTTCCTTTTTAGCCTTTTCAAAAGCTTCTTCTCCCCACGGATACCAATCTACGGGGTTATCAGCGTGCTGTTGGAGATATGGGCTCGATTCATTCTTTAATCTATTGGACATTTTCAAACCTCCAATTTTTTTTCATTTTTCAATCAAATCTGTAGGTAATAATACTAGCGGATTATGAAGCCTTTAATAGCTTTGCTATAAAATATTAGTGATCCCTTATTTAATTAGTAATAGTTATTCTTACAAGGATTGAAAGAATGGAAGAAGAATACCATTTTTATACCGGAATCCCAAGTTTGGACCTAGTTTTACGGGGTGTGCTCCCTGGGGATAATGTTGTGTGGCAAGTGGATACGATCGATGATTATGTTCCATTTGTACATGCGTTTTGTAGAAAAGCCCTCAAGGATAAAAAACAACTTGTGTATTTTAGATTCGCCCAACACCAATATTTGCTCCCGGATGAGATTGATGCGGAGGTTCATACAATAAGTCCAAATAAGGGTTTTGAACTATTTCTAACTGAAATATTCAATATAATCGAGGAAAAAGGGCTCGGTGCTTGTTATGTTTTTGATTGTCTGTCTGATTTGGCGGTTGATTGGTTTTCGGATGTGATGTTGGCCAATTTCTTCATGCTCACTTGTCCTTACCTATATCGCCTCAATACCGCGACCTATTTTGCTTTGTTGAGGAATCATAACGCTCAACATGCCACTAAGGACATACATGAAACAGCACAAGTTGTGTTGGATCTCTACAAATATGATGATTGTTTGTATATGCATCCTCTTAAGGTGGAGGGGCGACACTCCCCCACTATTTATATGCTACATAAATGGTTATGTGATGGTCCTTTCGATGAGCAAAAATGCATTGAAAGCCACTTTGAACCTGTGAAGGATAGTGTAACCACATCTGAAATTTTGTCTCGGGTCCAACAGCCTTGGTTGGACTATACCGTGAAAAGGCTCGATGTCTGGTCCATGACTTTTCGGAAAGCAAAAAATATCCTTGATAAATACAAAAAAGGCCAGACGAGCCATGAAAAATGCGAGGAATATAAAAGAAAATTAATTAGAATGGCAATCGCCCGAATGAACGATGAGAGATTCAAATTAGCCGATAAATATTTGACCTTGAACGATTTGCTATCAATCGGGAAAAGGATGATCGGTTCTGGTCTAATCGGTGGAAAATCAGTGGGAATGCTTTTAGGAAGGGCAATTCTGGAACGAGATTCCGATAAATGGTTGGATATTTTAGAGAAACACGATTCCTTTTTCATAGGTTCGGATGTATTTTATACTTATTTGGTGAAAAATGAACTCTGGTGGGATAGGAGGCGACTTTCCAGCAAAGCACATTTTTTAGAGGGAATTTCGGAAGTTAAAGATGAAATGATGGAGGGGACCTTCTCCAGATACACTATCCGCCAATTTGAGGAAATATTGGATTATTTTGGCCAATCCCCGATAATTATCCGGTCTAGCAGCATTCAGGAGGATGCCTTGGGAAACGCATTTTCGGGAAAATATGAAAGTGTATATTTGGCAAATCAAGGGGATCCGGATGAACGCCTAGAGGCATTCTGTAAAGCGGTACGTAAAGTGTATTCAAGTGCTCTTAATAAAGAAGCGCTCATGTATAGAAAAGATCGCGGTCTATTGGATAAAGATGAACAAATGGCACTCTTAATTCAACGAGTCTCGGGGGGAATGTTCAGTTCTTATTATTATCCCCATATTGCTGGGGTTGGCTTCTCCTTTAATCCCTTTGTGTGGGATAGATCGATTGATCCCAAGGCAGGATTTCTCAGAATTGTGGCAGGATTAGGCACGCGGGCGGTTGATCGGACTGCCGACGATTAT
>CAZEPC010000114.1:0-12263 GCA_964513765.1 uncultured archaeon | reverse complement strand
TTTTGTCTGAATTTAAGAAAACTCACTTAGTGATTTTGAAAAATAATTATATAGAATAATAATGCAATCATTTTCATTTTAAAATTGTTATCAATCATTAATCATCTTAAAAAAAAAATTAGTAAATATTTAGGGTCTTCCACTTTTTAGCTTGAAATTAACGAATTAACAATAAACTTAATTGGAAATTTTAAGCAATTAGATATATAAAGCGAATCTTTGGTAAAATAAAAGAGGAAAGTACTTTACTATTCAATTGGTAATAAATACCACAAACCCGAGTCGATGAGCATATATGGTAGTCATGTCCGATAAAATGAAGAAATATTTCGATAAGATCGAAAAGGAAGTAAAAGTTATTTTTGATTTTGCAAATAAAGCTAAAAAAATCGGGGTAGATCCGGCAACCCACGTGGAATCTCCTCCTGCGAAGGATATGGCTGGCCGTGTAGAAAAACTGGTAGGTCCCGAAGGAATTGGTGATTTACTTCGGGATTGGAAAAAAAATGGAATGGGTCAAGATGAATTAGTGTTTCGGGCAATGGATCAAGTACTCGAGGGAAAAATCAAACCATCTTCCGATGATTTCAACAAGGAAAATGCCATAGATTTAGCCATTCGACTGGCTTTAGCCATTAAAACAGAGGGTGTAGTTTCTGCTCCTTTAGAAGGGATTGAAAAAATAATCCTTCGTGAAAATAAGCTGGGCGGTGATCCGTATCTGGCACTTTACTATGCAGGGCCAATTAGGGCGGCGGGAGGGACGGTACAAGCACTTTCTGTGTTGTTTGCTGAGCACGCCCGGGAAAAAATGGGTATTGCGAAATGGGAAGCAACTCCCGAAGAAGTAGATCGATATGTGGAAGAGGTCAAACTTTATGATCAGATCCTCAATCTCCAGTATCCTTCAAAACCCGAAGAACTAAAATTCGCAGCCGAACATCTGAATATCGAGCTGAATGGTCAACCCACTGAACAAAGAGAGGTATCGGCCTATCGAGACTTACCACGTATTGATACAAATCGGGTTAGGGGTGGACCGTGCCTTGTGTTAAATGATGGCCTGCTCCTCAAATCTAAGAAAATCCTCCGGGTAATAGATGGTATGGGTATTAAAGGATGGGATTGGCTTTATAAATTGAAAAAGCTCGCCCATGCAGATAAGGATGAAGTGCTGGAAGAAGAGGAAGAAGAAAAAGATAAACAAAAAGATTACGGGGGCGATACATATAAAGGGAATAAGGAGAAAGAAGAGGTTGCTCTTGAAAAAGAAGAAGAAGAGGAAGAACAAACCCCGTTCGTACTCAGAAAGAAAAGATTAGATGAGAAGATTCCCCCATTGGATAAATTTGTGGCAGATGTAATTGCTGGACGTCCCGTTTTTTCTGGCCCTTCTGCCATCGGGGGCCATAGGGTCCGATATGGCAGATCAAGAAATACAGGTTTAGCCGCATGCGGAAACCATCCCTCACAAATGATTTTATTGGATAAATTTATGGCAGTCGGCACCCAAATCAGAATAGAACGGCCCGGAAAAAGTGGCAGTACTATGCCTGTATCTTCTATCGAACCCCCTGTTGTGTTAATGAAAAACGGAGATGTGAAACAACTTTGGAATATCCGTCGGGCTGGAAAGATTGTAAATAATCGTTCCTGTGAGAAGATACTCTTTTTGGGCGATATTTTATTCGGTGTTGGAGAGTTTGTAGAGAATAACCATACAATCATGCCCTCTGGCTACGTGGAAGAATGGTGGGCCTTAGAGCTGGAGGAAGCTATGAAAAAACAGAAAAATGCTCAAGAATTGGATTTTAACTCTTTTCCTGACTGTTTAACTGAGGAAAACCTACAATATTTCGTGGAGAATCCTTTGGATGTGAATAATCCTCCTACGGGCCGTCAAGCTTTGGAAATCTCAACTAAATTTGATATTGGAATTCACCCGCGGTATTTAGACCATTGGGGCAATATAAACGGTTCTGAACTCATTGATCTTCGTAAGGCAATAGAAATCGCTTTAATGAAGTGTTTGAATGAAAAAGGAATCCAAGAAAAATATGCTGATTCCATTCATATTTCCAGCTCAATTAACGATCATACAATTATTGATTTATCCAAATTCACTAGAGATCAGATGGAAGAATTGACTCAGAATGGCCTAAAATTACCCAATGAGAACAAATTCAAAGCTCCTTTGGAGAAAGTATTTTGCATTCATGATTGCAGAAAAGATTTTCTAAAGATTCCGAAACATAGGGCTCTTATCTTTATGGAAATGTTTGGCTTTGGAAAAAGATCCCAGCTCACATCTGACGAGGATTTTGAAGTTTTATACAAACAAGCAGAGAAAAAAACAGGATTAGCCCTTTTTCCTTACCTTACATCCCTCAAAGTGCCCGATAAGTCACCCTATTATATGGGGACTAGGATGGGAAGGCCGGAAAAAGCAAAGCCCCGTAAAATGAGACCACCTGTCCATACATTATTTCCCATTGGTCATGATTCATCTTTACAGCGGAGTTTTAAAAAAGCCATCAAGCGAAAATCTATCAAGGTTGAAGTATGCCAAAAGGAGTGTCCCAAATGCGGAGATATCACCTTTTTAAATAAATGTCCTAATTGCAATACCGTTACGAAGTTAAGGAAGGTATGCCCCAAATGTAATCAAATATTTAAACCAGATCAAGATGAGTGTCCTAATTGTAAAATGTATCTTAAATATTCGATTTACCGGCGGTTGCCCCTCAAAAAATTCTATAATCGGGCTAGCTCACACATTCGGAAAAAAATACCCGATATAAAAGGGGTAAAAGGGATGACTTCCGAATTTAAAATTCCGGAACCCATTGAAAAAGGTATTTTACGGGCACTTCATGAGGTTTGGGTTTACAAAGATGGTACAATAAGGGCTGATGCAACTGATATCCCCTTAACTCATTTTACATGTAAAGATATTGATGTATCTGTGGAAAAAATAAGAGAATTGGGATATGATTTTGATATCTATGGTGCCCCTATAGAAAATGAGGAACAAATTATCGAGCTTAAATGCCAAGATATTCTCCTTACCGATCATTTGGCTGACTACTTCGTAAGAGTTGCCAAATTTGTCGATGATGAACTTAAATACCTTTATAATCAAAAAAAATTCTATAATGCTAAAACCAGATATGACTTGATCGGAGAATATATGGTTGGTCTTGCCCCACATACCTCTGCCGGTATAATTGGCAGATTAATTGGGTTTACGAAGGCCAATTCGGGGTATGCTCATCCTTTTTGGCATGCTGCGAAAAGAAGAAATTGCGACGGGGATGAAGATGGCATCATGCTTCTCATGGACTGCCTGCTCAACTTTTCCATGTATAATCTTCCTTCAAAATTGGGTGGTAAAATGGATGCCCCTTTGGTTATTTCTATCTTGCTGGATCCAAGAGAAGTTGATGGAGAGGCCCATAATGTAGATTATATGTCTAAATATCCGCTGAAATTTTATAAAGATTCACAAAAATATCCAAAACCTGGAAAGCTTGATTACATTAAGCTTTATAAGGATTTTTTGGATACAGAAAAACAATTTGAGGGGTGTATGTTCACTCATCCTACTACTTCTATTAATATTGGTCCCAAGCATTCCGCATATACTGAATATGGTTCAATGGCGGATAAGATTGGCGCCCAAATGTGGTTGGCTAAAGTTATTGTGGGTATAGATGAAGCATATGTGGCCAATAAAATAATCGGGAGCCATTTCGTGCCAGATATTCTCGGAAATTTAAGGTCTTTTTCAACCCAAGGCTTCAGATGTACGAAATGTGGAGAGAAATATAGAAGGGTACCATTATCGGGAGTATGTAGGGAATGCGGTGCGGACAGTCTTATATTAACCGTGCATCCGGGAGGCATCAAAAAATACCTGAATCAAGCCAAGTCAATGATTGGTGAGTTTGATTTGGGGACTTACATGAAGCAAAGATGGAAATTAATTGAAATGCAAGTGGAATCCCTTACAAACAACCCACGTGTGAAGCAAACTTCCATATCTTCATTTTTCAAGTAAATCCTCCATAAAAAACAAAATTTTTTTATTTGTATTCATTTTAGATCTTATTCAAATTATGCATTTATGCATGCGTAGCCAAGTGGTCGACGGCGCTGGACTTGAGATATTTTCCCTTTGAGGAAAATAATACAAGACATCCAGTAAGCAGACGCTTTCGTGGGTTCGACTCCCCCCGCATGCGCTTTTTCTCTTTTCATCTCTAAAATTCATACATTTCCAAGACTTTTTTACGGTTTTTCAAGATTCTCGGCTGAGTTCTCCTTTTTAGAAAAATTAAAGGGAAGAGAAATATTATTTCTGTTAATGGAGCCTATTTCGATCTCTGAGATTGTTGAAATTATTGAGTATGAGAATGTCCAGCCATTAGAGGACAAACTTCTTTATGTTTTTGGTAGAAACCCCGAATTATCGCTTGCAGAACTAATCTCTTGTTATAATGCTAAAAATGAATCCATCAACGCGAGTGATATAACAAAAAACGGGGCTCTTGTTGCTCTAAATAAAGAAGATGGAAAGGAAAACAATAAAAGCTTATCTTCCATTAATCTAAAGATACAAGGCTCTTTACTCAAGAGGGCCCAACCTATCCTTTTTATATCCAATGAGGTTTTAGATGTTTCTCAGATTAACCCAAAAGGGTTGGTCAAAGAGTTGTATCCTTATTTTAATCAGAATGTTTTCATGGAGGAAAAGTCTTATTGGGGGCTAAGTATCTATAATACCAATAGGAATGGTGATTGGAAGGAGATATACAATCTATTCCAAGATTCTATTAAGAAAACAATCAAAAAAATTAAGATTAAACGCGCCTATTTCAGAAAACCCTTGGAAAATTATCAGACCAGCCCCATCCAGATGCAAAAAAAAGAAATAATTCAATCTGGTTTTGAAATAATTTTATGGCTTCATAAAGACGGATTAATCGTAGCCAGAACGGAAGATGTAATTGATATTGAGGATTATGATAATAGGGATAAAAAAAGGCCCCAACGCCGTCCTTTATTTCAGATTGGTTTGGCTCTAGCGCGCTCTATGATAAACTTGGTTTCATTAGAGCAGGATAATCACGATAAAACAATTTATGATCCCTTCTGCGGTATCGGGACTATTCCTGAGGAAGCTTTTCTTATGGGGTTGAATGCTTTAGGATCGGATGTGGACAATGAGTGCATTGGATTCTCTCACCAAAACCTTAAAGTTTACGAAAAATGGGCCAATCAGAAGGAAAGGCAAGTCTGGGCGGGACAAGGCGCTGATTCTGTGAATGAACCGGAATCCCCCTATTTTTTCAAGATGGACATTTCAAATCCAAAAGATTCGAGGATAAAAGATTTTAATGGGTGTATAGTAACGGAACCGGATTTACTAGAACCCCTAACCGATTATCCCTCCTACGCATATGCCAAGGATTTAAGGGAGAAATTCATAAGAAATTATCATAATTACCTTCGGGGATTAACTCAAATCTTACATGTAGGCCAGTATGCGGTGATGGTCTTTCCAAAAATTCATATGGAAAATGATGAAAGGTTGGGACTTCCCCTGGAGCATATTTTGGAAGAACATGGTTTTGAACTGAGTTATTATTCTCTCAACAATTTGAAAGTAGTGGGTGTGTTTGTGCATTCGTGGAAGGATCCATTTATCGAAAGGGAAATAGCCGTTTTTAAGAAAGTGAAAAAAGACAAAACGCTTAGATGATTGGAAGGAGGATATCCCCAATCGGCTCTCTTTGGGATCCCTTGGTAGTTCAATCTGCTAAAATAGTTATCTCCTCTTCCAAATTGGAGTTTTTGAGCAACATTAATTCCTTGGCTTCTAAAAGTGCTTCAGAGTCATCAAATGCAAATTTCTCGGCGAGATCTGTTTTTTTAGATGCCCATTGCACTGATCTTAACATGGGGAGGACGAAAATCTTTCCCAACCCGCTTATTTTTGTGGCCTTATTCAATATATCTATGCTTCCTTTGTCCCATGCTCCGATTAAAGCTGTGAGGGGCATATAAACAAAGAATGGAACTATTAAGATAAATATTATTGCTAAGGGGATAAGTGCAATGATTGTACCATAGCTGCTGTTCATAGGGTTGAAGATGAAATGCACGTACAATCTCCCCATCGTGTAAATAATGGTTGTGGAGATTATCGGAACCAGAAAGGTTTGATAGAGGGGTATTTTGACTTTCATAATCTTTCTATTAATGTATATATAATTTATTATGATTTTTATACAAATTGAGACCATTTCCCCGCAAGGGATTAACCAGATAATGGCGGTTGTTCCATATTTAGCTGGTAAGTTGAGCACAGGGATGAAAATATACCAGGTTAATATCGCCAGCCCAGCTTCCAATAATTGGCATAATGCCAGAAAATTCACATGTCCAGTGGATATGATCACATTCGAGGAAAAGTTATTATAAGGTTGTTGGAATTCCCTGATGATGGAAGGGATTATAAAGGGGATGCTTAAAATATATTGTCCCAATCCTAAGGCAATAAGGGTCGGTTTAAGGATCATGACCACCACTAAGAGCACGGAAATTAAGAGAAATTGAATTAATCCAGTGTATTTCCAAGCTTGCGCCAAGTAATATTGTGTGAGTTTTTTTTTTCCATTATTATAAGCTTCACTGAATCCTCCGCCCAATCCAATTGTCCATGACATAAGGCCCGCGAATCCGTTTGCAAATTGATAAAGTGCCAAGAAAGTGGTGTATTGGGGGACATATTCTATCCATAGTTGCAATTCCACAAACGATACCACGGTCCAAGCCATGGGGGGTAATCCGCTTTTAATTCCCCAGAGTAGGCATTCTTTCAATATTTCGGAGTCGAATTCATGATAAAAACACTCTTTTAGACTAAATCCGTATGTTTTCATCACTTTATTAAAAAAATAACCTGCCACCGCCATAGCGATGAAATCATCTACATAAAGCCCTATGGTAGCTCCGATGGCTATCCCCATTATTTCACCGACCTCTGGATGGGTTTGCCCGTAATGTCGACCCCAAATAACAAATGCTATTTCTGTGATTCTTTGGAAGAATTGTCCTTGGATAAATCCAATTATGGCTGTTTTATTATATTGCTGCAAAGTTCCCAACACACTGCTGAAGATATGGAGCATGCCAGGATATTGAGTGATGGAATTAACTAACATTATCCATATGGCGTATGCCAGCTCTTTTTCCGGGATGTATAACAAGGCATACATTGCGATGACGGTAATTTGAATAAGACCGGTAATCATTTGGTACCAGATAAAATATTGAATGTAATAGAGCATTTTTTGGGGATCCTTCACATTGGTGTCCCCAATGAATCTGTTGAGCATATTGGCGGTTCCCAAATCGAAAGATTGAAAAAACAAAGAAAAGAGAGTTAACACCGCACTCCTATATCCCATAGATTCCGGAAAGGGATAGAGAAAACCATAAAGCCAGCCAGAGATCACTATTCCAATGATCATACTGATAAGGCTTAATGGTAAATTATAGAAAAAACCGGCAACTGGTCGATGGAATCCAATATTGTTCCAAACTTCTTCTTTTGATAAGTTCTCAACATTCTTCATCTGTGGCTCAAGGGGATTTTTTGAGGTCTCATCTTCATCAATCTTATCTTTATTATTTATTAATGGGTTTTTCTCTTGGGGTTGGACCATATTTTTGCACACCGGATTTTCTTTTTCTTGGAATTTGGATTTAATAATTCTCTCAATCTATTTTTTTATTTAAATTCTTCATTTGCTATTATTAGTTCATGGGAGATACTTGAAATATTTCAAACCAAAAAAGTGAAAAGGATTATTTTTTAATTCGTGATGAATTTTATTGTTTAAGAGAGAATGGAACATGGCACTGGAAGGTATATTATTTGATTTGGATGGGACCCTTATAGATTTTCAAATTGATTACAAAAGAGCACGGGATAAAACCATCGAGGTGTTAGAAAAACATGGCTATCCAAGAGGGAAATTAAATCGTAATATGCTTGTGCTGGAAATGGTTGATAGTGCGATGGAATACTTCCAAGTTCATTTAGGCTTGGAAAAAGAGGACATGGAAGAGATTAAGAAAGAGATTAGCAACAAAGTAGCGGAAATAGAAAAAAAAGCGGCACTAAAAGCATCAGCCATTCAAGGGATTCACGATGTCCTATCATTTCTTCAAGATAACAATATTAAAATGGGGATCTTGACCTTTAACACAACGGAAAATGCCATAATCTCTATTGAAACGGCCAAATTAAAGCAATATTTCAATAATATTGAATATTATGTGGGAAGGGATCAGGTAAAAAAACCAAAACCCCATGCAAACCATGCCAAAGAACTAATGCAAAGGATGGATCTCGAGGCAGAAGAAGTGGTTTTAATCGGTGATCATCCGCGTGATATTGAATGTGCTAATAATATTGATGCAACATCGATTGCAATTGTGTCAGAAAAACATGAATCTGATAAATTTCACACCCCACATACAATCAAAGTGGATAAAATTTCCTCGGAATTAATCCCTTTATTGGAAAAAATGCTTTAATTCCCAGAAAACTCTGAATTAAGAAAAAATATCAAATAATAAAAGCAACAAGATAATATATAGGAATTAAGAAAAAATGTCAGAAAATAATAATAATAACAAAAATGAGCAAATAAATCATTATCATCAAGTGAGGGATTGGGTCGATGAACTAGGCATCACCACGAAGAGCCTCCCGAAAAAGCCTAACGTGGAAAAGGCATTTATCCTTTTCTGGGGGAAACAGAGAAATCAGAGGGCTATCCAATGTTTGTTTCCAAAAAATAAAAAATTCATGCAATTGGCATGCATTGTGAGATTTCCGGAGAATATTGTACCCATTTTTATGAAAAGCAAAGAAAAACGGGTTAAATTCCTCTTTTATATGCATCAGATGGCATTATTAAAAGATTTTACCCATGAAGTTCACTTTGGAAAGCCTGGTAAAGGTAGGAAGAGGGGTAAAGAAAATGTCAAAGTCCCTAAGAATTTTAAACCATTCTTTGCCATTCATAAAAAATTATGGTTCGGGGATTTAAGTCTCTCAGGTTTTGAAAATGCATTTCAAACCTTAGGTTCGTTGGCCACGCATCTTGGAATGTATTTACAGATTCTCTTGGACGAAAAAGTGGATGTAGATACCGACCTTCAAGACTTTTCGGGAAAAAGCCTTTATAGTTAATCTAATTGATATTATTGCTTCAGCGGACTTTAATCAATTTTTTTCAATCGAAGAGAGTCTATTTGCCAAGATTTCTGTTGATGCTCCTTTAAAATGGGAATAATCCGCCACCAATCCTTGTAACCTTTTATACGCTTGCATGTATGTGTGTTTTTCATCCGAAGAGATTAATTTTTGTTGATATTTTCTTTTTATCATTTTGGGCAAATCTGCGAAAAATTCTTGCATTTTCTCGGGTGAACGGATATATGAGGGATTTTTACTTAATTTTAGTACTTTATCCGGACTTATTTGATGTAGAAACTTTGTAATGCTGTTCAAATGAGATGCTGTATTACCAATATGTTCAAATTGTGCTAATAAATGATTGAGTTTCTCAAAGGTGTCCATAAATTTAGGGATATTATTACGGTTGTAGGGGATTTTTTTCATAGATTCAATTGATTGATTCATTTTTTCCATTAGGGGATTAATTGATTGAAGTGTTGCCAAAGCGATAGGGGATTCTGCGTTATAGCCCGTAAACATCCTATCATCTTCCCACGAGCTGATTAAATTCCGCATTGATTGATTCATGTGGTTAAAGATCCGTAATCGGTCTGGGATTGACTTAATAACTTCTTCCTCTCTTACTTTTTGTGCAAGAAACTCTTGTAATATCTGCCAATTGTTATCAAATTTTCTCCAATTTCTGCTTTTTTTGTTTAGGACCTCATCGGGAACAGCTAACTGTGTCGATGATTTTGATCTGGCAATATCCTTTATCTTAATCCCCGCTTTTTCCATCTGCTCGACATCATGGAGGGGAAGAGTGCATTTGAATCTTTGTGCCAATAGAATGGAGGTTATATCATTGGCTTTTCTAATAAGAGTGTTTAAGTAATTTCGTATTTTCCTCACATTCTTATCTATTTGCTGTATGAGATTTTGATACACTTCCCATATATTATGAAATTTTTTCTTTAGGCGGTTAAATTGGGCGGCGGAAAAAATAGTATCATACCCCTCAATTTTTTCTGGTGATGATAATGAGATTTCCTCCTCATTAAATTCAGGGAATTTTGTAACACTTTTTGCAAACTCTAATACTATATTTTCATCTAATTCCAATTGCAGATTTTGTCCTTTTTGAATGACTTCGGTGATAATTTCTTCCAATTCATTCAAAACCCGTGTTCTGGTTTTATTTTGCTCTCTGAGACGTTTCTGAAAAATCATTTGTTGGCTGGATGTACCTAATTGGGAGAGAAGATTATTTATTTTGGGTTTGAATTCTTCTTCTTGTGTTTTTCCCGTTAATGCGGTAAGCATACTCATTGAGAAGGTTAGAAGCCCTTGATATTTTCTAAAAATATCATTAATAATTTCTCCCTCCCATCCAATTTCCATTATAAGGGCCTTTAGATTGTCTCTGTTTAAATCTTGGGGTTCTTTTTCTGTTCCTAAGTCATGTACTCCAAAAATTGAAAATAGCAATTGTTCCCAGCTATTAATTTGCATAAGGTTTTGTATGTTTTTTGAGGCTTTTTCCATAAAGAAATGGAGCATGGTTTCTAAATTCTTAATCTTATTATTCTCCTTTTTGGATCCCGTTTTCAATTGCTCTTGAAATGATTTTAATTTCTTATTATCAAGTTTTTGATGATTTTCTCCTTCTCCAAACTCTGTTAATAGATAATGATTAAATACTACCAAACCGAATAATTTGTATAATGTTTCCTCACTCGGTTCCTCCGTTGCAAGTCTTGAGATTGTTCTGGATAAAACCCTACTGAGTTCCTCGTTATTTTCGGTAGAATGGTAGAGAGATTCAATAAAAGACAATTTTTCTCCATCCTTTCGTGGAACTAAACCTACGAAACAATATCCAAATAGCGTTTTTGCAAACTCTTTTTCCTCTTCATTGGTAAGAGAATCAATATAGTTAAGAAGATGCCGTTCAAGTTGTTTTGTTCTGATGCCAAACATCAAATTATCCCTTGGAATCTTTGTTTAAGTATATTTTAAATTAAATAAATTGTAACTTAAGTGTTTTTGGAAAGTCCTCATTTTGCTCTTTAAAATTAGTCAAAAGGATTATGAAGGAAAAAAGTGTTTTTTGTATATAAAATGCTATATATGTGAAAGTTCTTAATCTCAGATATTTTCCTTTGATCTTTTATCTCTAAGGAGAAACATTATGGGAAAAGCGAAAAATAAAGTTGTATAAAGAATTAAGATGGAAAATAATGGCGGACCATGAGGGAGTTGAACCCCCGACCAGCGGATTAAGAGTCCGTCGCTCCAGCCTGGCTGAGCTAATGGTCCAATTCTTTGATTTTATGTCTAAAAAGATATTTTTGAGATCTAATTCAAAAAAAGAATTAATTAAGTTAAAGATTTCGTTTTTTTCAATTACTTATTTCGGCTCTTCTTTCGACCAGATTGTCGTGCCGCAATAAGTCCAACCTTTCTACCCGGAGGTGCATGCCTTGAAACTGTTGTACTTCGCCCAGGTGTTCTTTTCTTTCCTCCACCGTAAGGGGATGAAACCGCATTCATCTTTGAGGCAACTACTCTGGGCCAATTTGAAGCCTTGGTCTTCATATAATAATATTTATGACCTGCTTTCATAAATGGTTTAGTTGCAACTCCTCCACCTGCAACAACTCCAATGGTGGCAAAACATTTATTGTGGATTCTTTTTCGCTTTCCAGATGGAAGCTTTACATTTACTCCCTTTGGCGTCCTCTCAACTAACATTACAAATGTCCCGGGACTTCTGGCGATCTTACCACCATCACCTGGCGAAGATTCCACATTATAGATAAGCATTCCTTCCGGAATGTTTTCAATGTTCATTGTATTCCCGACTTTAATTTCGGTTTTTGCACCGAATTGAATTGTATCTCCGATAAAAACGCCTTCAGGCGGAAGCCATAACTGTCTCTGTCCTTTTCCAAATTCCAAAACGCCAATTCTTTTGCTGGTTGTAAAAGGCGTTGAAGAATGA
>CAZEPC010000113.1:0-12266 GCA_964513765.1 uncultured archaeon | reverse complement strand
AATTAATATTATATCTGCTTTCCCTTTTGACCCTGGTCTCTCTCCAGCAATCTTGATATGTTCAATCGCACCTGTTAGTTCTAAGACCACTTCATTTCCCGTGGCCCAATGTAAAAGGTCGGGGTGGATTATTTTGGTTGCCGATTCCGTCATTACCGTAATAACCTCTGCGCCCTCTCTCATAAGTTTGCGGCATAGGTCCGGAGTATTCACCGCTGCAACTGAACCCGTAACACAAACACAAATGGTCTTCCCTTTCAGCTTATTGCTGTTCGTACCAGTAATATCCTTCGATGGATGCACAAATTAACTTGACATTCATTCATTAAAATTTTTTCCATAAAAATCATCAGTTTTTATTTTGTTAACGCTATTAGGTATACGATGATTATATAAGGTAAATGTAGTATGTGGCAATAGTATCAGTAATAAAATAGTAAGCATGGTTAATGCTTGTATAAATCTAGATCTATCATATTTGCCACAAAACCTTTCCCAAGATTTATATACGATGAATAAAACAAATTTTAAAAAGAAATCATGCTTTCAAAGAAATGAAATCTTTTTCCCTAGAAAGATGATCAAGAATGGCAAACCAAAGTTCAAAGAAAGAGTCTGGTGGAGTAATAAAACAAGGTAGCATTGCACAGTTTATGAGAAAGCGAACCCAATTAGTGGGATTCGACTTTGGTCTTTACAAGCACACGCAATATGCCATCGAATTCATGGATAACTCCCTTGATGCAATTGAATCCTTTCATTGGAAACAAATGAAAAGGGATCCAAAAAGAGCTTTTGCTCTTAAAGATGATGTTTTATTAGAAAACTTCAAATATAAAGAGGGAGGAGTCAGTTTTGAAGATTTTAAACAAATTCAATCCCTTAAAGCAGGGGTTGATGAGGAAGAAATCATTTTTGAGGATATTGAAGAACCCGATGAAGATGACCTAGCAATAGAAGAGACTGAGGAAAAAGTCTCTGAAGGAAGCGAAAAATCAGAAAGTGAAGATAAGGAAGGAAAAGGAGAAGGGGAAGAAGAGTCTGGGGAAGAGGAAGAAGAGGCCGAGGAAGGCGAGGAAGATGATTCTCAAGAAGATGCATCCTCTGCCGAAAAAGATGAGGAAATTGCCCAATTAGAACAATTTTCTCTCGATGAGAAAGAGCTTGAAAAAGAAGTGGTTGATATAATGGACAGTGTTCAAGATTTTATTGGACCTGTTGAGCCGATTGTTGATAGAGAACCAATTGTCATATATCAATTAACTGAGAGAGAAGCACCCAGCGTTTATGCAGACATGTCAGGCCAATCTTCTAGTGATTCTTTACTCTATACATTACGGATTTTTGATAATGGTACTGGAATGACCCCCGAAGATTTAGAAAAATTTGGGAAATATTTGGCTTCTTCAAAGTCTATTAAATTGAAACAAACCAGGGGTTCACAAGGATTTGGTGCTCCAAGTGCATTTAGCGATGCCCAAAACACCACCGGTCAACCCATTAAAGTGGTAAGCAAACATGCGGATCAAATTTATGGTATTTGTTCTGAATTTTATACCACTTCAAAAAATAAAAAATCATATGTGGTCCCTCCAACTGAGGTAGAATGTCCATTCTCTCATGGAACATATATAGAACTAAGATATCTCAATGTTAAATATATTCGTGGGTATGTTGATAAATATATTAATCGAACTGCCCTAACAAACCCACATGTTAATCTTATATATTTAGATCCTAATGAGGAAGAGGAAACCTATACAAGAAAAGTTGATAGGTTCCCAAGAGAACCAACATATGCAAAGCCACATCCCTCATCTGTAAATATTGGGGATTTTCAAGATGTTTTGAGAAATTCTGATCATTTAACGATTAGTGCTTGTATTCAAGATAATTATGTACGGATGTCTTCCAGACTTGCAAAAAAAATATTGAAAGGTGCGGAGTTTGAGTTGGAAAAGCGCCTTGATATGCTTAATCTGGGGGAAGATAAAGGTCCTTTCATTACTTGGTTGAAAAAGAAAAATGATAAAATTTACTATACTCAAAATGAAAAAAGGGTATATGGACGATCCAAACGGAAGAGAGATATTTTCATCACCTATGAAATTGTAGAAGAGGAAGATAAAGAAACTTATTGGAAATACATAGGCAAATATAATGATATCATGGGTGATATTAAAGCAATCAAAAAGAAAATTAAAAAAGAACAGAAAAAGATAAAACAAGCAGATACGAAAAAGGAAAAGAAGAAATATAAAAGGCAAATCCGTGCTTATAACAAAAAGATTAAAGCAAATAAGAAAGATTTAGATGAACTCAAAGATGAGTTTATAGAGGCAGTAAAAGGATTCACCCTTAATGAGGAAAATGAGATAGAGGATGATAAACTTCTCGAAAAGCGAGATGAAAAAATAGAAGAACTCGTTGTTGAGAAAACTAGACCTGCAGAACTTTCTCAAAACCAGACAGAATGTTTGTTCAAGGCATTTCGGGCGCAGAATTATATGTCACCTCCGAAAGACCCTGCAGTCCCGATAGGTGCAAGTATTTTAGAGACAACTTTAATGAAAGAATTTAATTTGAGCCTTTCTTATCGTACTGATCTTTTTGGTGATTTAGATGAAAAACTTCCAAAATTAAAGAAGGATATTGCTGTAAGATATGTAAACAGGATTTTATCTAAATTTAAAAGAGATGTGTATTATGATGAAGACAGGAAAATACAAAAAGATTTATTAAATTATGATGCTGATAACTTCGATAAGGAAAATTATAGTAAAACGATTATTGAGTATGAAGTTTTAGATTCCAAAATTTCAGATGATTTTATCGTGGCAGAAACACGGAAACCAACCAGTGGTAAAGGTCTGGCTTTTGTTGTTGAGGCTGCGATGGCAATTAGTCCAAAGATTAGATCTACGAGAAGATCTATTCAATCTTTAATGAGATATGTAAATAGAACCCCCAAATTAAGAGATAATGCAGATTGTGCTATTTGGAGGGCTGTTCAAGACGTTAATTGGAAACTTTATAAATTGGATACATTTGATAATGGAATACCTAAAGGAAATTTAAGATTGTTAGTAAATGTTTCAGGTCCCTATGTTCATTTGATGTTTAAATCCCAATCCAAAAATGCTTTAGCAGAAGATAAGGTATTAATTAAGGAAATGGTCTTATGCTTGCAAGCATTAGGAAGAAAAGTCAGAACTTTCCAAAATAAGAAAAAACGGAGGAGGAGGGAGAAAAAGCGATCAAAAACCATTGGAAAATTCATCCCTCTTTTCGTAAATTCACTTGTAAATGTAGCAAAGAAACAAGAGGAACTCTCTGATCTTGAAGTAGAGGAGCTAGAGAAAAAGCTTTTTGATAAATTGGAAGGTAACTTTAACGCACCAAAATCTGCTTTGACTGAAGAAAACGAGGAAGAAGAGGATGAAGAAATTGAAGAAGAGGATGAAGAAATTGAAGAAGAGGATGAAGGGGAAGTCCATGAAGAGAAAGGAGATATTGGAGAAGAGGAACAAGAACCCGAAGAAGAACAAGAGGAAAAAGAAAAAGAAACAAAGGCAGTCCCTGATCAAGAAACTCTGATAGAAATGTTTGAAGAAGAAAGAGAGGGAAAGCATGCTATATGGAGAGGACAGGAAACCAAAGCCTTCCAAAAATGGAAAGATAAAAAGTTAGGAGAATTCGAAAAAGAGCCAGAATCTAAAGAAAAGAAAAAATTCAAAAAAGAAAAGGAAGAAAAAGAAACCTCTAAGGAAGAAGGAAAAGGCCCTGAAGAGAAAGAAGCTATTGAAGAAGAGGAAGAAGATTTAGATGAAGAAATAATTGTCGATTCCGAAAAAGCAAAAAGCACCCCTCATAAAATTATGTCTGTTAAAGAGAGAAGAAAAAAACTCGAGAAAGAAAGAGCCAAAAAGAAAGTAAAGGAAGAAGAAAAAGGGGGAAAAGAATTAGATCAAAAAGCCCTAATTAAGTTATTTGAGGAGGAAAAAGAGGGGAAACATGCAATTTGGAGAGGAAAAGAAACCATAACCTTCCAAAAATGGAAAGAAAAGAAGCTAAAAGAAAGAAAAACAACCCCTCAAAAGAAAAAGCACCCCTCAAAACCAAAGAAGCCAACCACATCAAAGAAAAAAGTGAAGAAACCATCTCCTAAATCCAAAGCTAAAAAATCAACGAAACAAAAAACATTGGCCACCTCTAAAGAAACCAAAGCTGCTCCAAAAACGAAGAAGAAAAAGAAATTGAAGGTTCCAAAGAAATCTATCTCAATTATCTCAGATGAAGATATTGTTAATGCTTTTGAACCTGGTAAATGGTATAACTTGAAAGATCTTATAACAAAGATTGGTATAACGGATATGAATAACATTCGATTTTTGCAATTGAAATTGAAAAGCCTGTTGCGAAGTAAAGAACTTTTATATTCCGTAAAAAAAGGAAAAAATTACTATAAAATTAAAAAGTAGAATAATTAAAAATCGCGAAATATATTATATGTTTGAAAATTAAGAGTTGATCAATAATGGCACGAAAGAAAACAAAACAGAGGAAAATTAAGCCAAAAAAGCTAAAAAAGAACCTCACTATGGATGATTTTAAAGATGTTAAGCAAATGCTTTTTGAAAATTTACAAAAGGACGGAAAGAAAGAGCTTAAAGAGGCAGAATTAGCAGAAGGCTCTATGGAAGTCGATGAACTCAATAAATATGAGGCATTAAATCGTATAGATGATATTATTAAACACATGGTTAAATCCATTAAAATAAAAGGAGAAACCGCCTTCAAAGTACCGCAAAGATCCGCCTCAAATATTATTTATGATGAAATTCATGATTTATTATTATTGGGGAAGAAGAAATCAGTAAAAAATCTTCTGTCTCTTACCTCAGCAGAGGATGCTACTAGACTTATGAGGGTAATCGAATTAATTTATGAGTTATTGGAAAAAGATATCCATGCCACCAAACGTGAAATTTTTTATGGTGATGTGAATCTGTTTAAAGATCAAAGATATAGTGATAATTGTATTGAAGATGCCTCAACTCTCTTAAGAACGACCAGAAACTCCACTCATGTAGTAGCTTCTGCAAGAGGTGCTGCCATCGGTAGATTAAAAATTAGGGATCGGAATGATATTATTGATTTGACCACTTTAGGAAGTGGAGGATGGTCTATTACTCCAATGTTGGATAAAATAGAAATTATCGAATCCGATGCGGAATTTGTCTTAGTTTTAGAAAAAGATGCAGCCATGATGAGGCTTGCCGAAGCCAGATACTGGAGAGATTTTCCTTGTATAATTCTCACCGGAAAAGGTGCAGGTGATATTGCCACTCGTATGTTCGTAAAGAAGATTAATAAGGTATTAAAATTACCCACATTCGCTCTTATGGATGCAGATCCTTACGGACATTATATTTATTCGGTTTTTATTCGGGGTTCAAAACGGTTAAGTTACGAATCTCCCTTTTTAGCAACCAGTGATATGCGACTTTTAGGTGTCCTTTCAAAAGATTTAGAGGAATATTCCGTTCCCGAAAATTGTAGGATTCCAATGAATAAAAGGGACAAGAAGCGCTTAAATGAAATGCTATCCGAGGAATTCATTAAGAATAACAAAAAATGGTATGAAGATCTTAAACTAATGAAACAAATGAATGTGAAAGCCGAAATTCAAGCGCTTTCCTCTCATGGTTTCGAATATTTGACGGAAACATATCTTCCAAACAAGATTGAATCCGCCGATTGGATCTAATTAAAAATAACTTCGCAAATGCAAAAAGGAAAAGAATACAATATGGAAGGGAATCAAATGAAAGTATTTGTCACAAAAGATAAAAGTGTTTTTCAATTAGCCGATAAGGAGAGTATTAAGCAATGGAATCCAGAAATGCCTCTTATTTTTATTGGATATATTCGGGATACTCGGTTGGAAGATTATCCAAAAGATATTCAAAACGATGTTGAAGAATATTTGGAAGAGATATTGGAAGATATCGCTATTCCAAAACTAATTGAAGCCTTGAAGAGTGATGATGTAGAGAGAAAATTAAAAGTGGCTAAAAATCTAAAGGAGATTAGTTCGAATGATCCTGACCAATTAAAAATCGCACTTCCTCACATTAAAGATGCGGTTGATGATCCAAATAAAGAAATCTCTAAATTAATGAAAAGTATTTTGAAGGATTATGAGAGAAAACAAAAGAGGAAAAGAACCGCAAAAAAACGGGCCAAGTTAAGAAAATTACGAAACGAGATGGATGAGGTAGATATGGCCTTTGCTAATGGGGAAATATCCGATGATGAATATCTGAAGAAACAAAAGGATTATCTGAGGCTTAAAAGAGAGATACAAGAGGAAGAGGCATAAAAACCTTCTTATCAAAATATACATAATTTTTTACATTTCATTTTTCTGGGGTCCATATCTATTTTTAAAAAAAATGCACAAAAACATTAATGAATCAGAAAAGCGAAGTGTATCTATCTATAACTGGATGAAAAATCTTCATCAAACAAAAAAGTTAATATCTCAATAGATCGATCCAAAAAATCATAAGGAGTTGAAGAAACATTTCATATTCATTTAGTGTATTAACCTCGACCGGATATCCTTACTATTCAAAAGACATACGTGATGAACCACATAATGTCTCGTTAAACATGCGATTCTACGATTTTGTCCACAAAGATTTTCATATTACCCAAGAACAAGAACAAACCTTTGAACTCCAAGCGGGTTTGGTTTCTGCACTCTATGAATTCAGCAGGGTTTTAGGATTACCAATTGAACTTTTAAAATATCGTGCAGAAGAACAAGAAGAAGATGTATTAATTCAAACTGAACTCAAAGATGGTTCTGATGTGATTGTAACTGTTAGATCTGAGAGTTTTTTGATTGCATCTCATTTTAGATCTAAGATTAATTTGATCTATAATGAAATTATCAAAAATCATATTCCTTTAGGTCCCCATAAAAGAATCAGCGATTCTGATGAAAGATTTATGGTGGATCTTTTCAATGATGCATCAGCTTTAGAAAAAATAGACCAAAATCGCGCTCAAATCGATGACACTTGTCAATCTATTTTAGAGGAATATGGAGAATATGGATTGGAGAATATTATTATTAGTTCCTTTGATGGGTGTCCATTAAAATCCTATAATATGTCTCTTGAAATGGCTTTTAATCTTTTTAGAAAAATGCGAACAATTCCTATTGTAAAGGAATATCAATGGAAATATCGCCTCATTGCTCAAAAAGGGTTGTACATCATAAACTCTGGTACTGGTGTAAAAATCAAGGATTTGTTTATGCCCTACTATTATATCTTAGTAACAAGTGAATCTGCGATGTTAGGAGATTCTCCCACCACAATTTATCAAAAAATAAATAATGTGTTTTTAGAAGAATGAAGCTCATTGAAGATGCTCTTATTGAATATATTGACATTGGAATAGATCAAAGCTCAAAATTAATCCGTTGGAAGAGCGATTCTTCCAATGTTCATAGGCTGGATATTATGGCCGCCCGATCCTCTGCTCATCAAGGATTTTATAAAAGAATTGAGAAATCCAATTTGAGAACGATCTTCACTAAAAAAAGAGATTTTACTTTTATCATATGCACTAAGGAAAATGTCCAATATCAGCTAATGGAGGCAGTTCTAGATGAGATTATCGTTCAGTTTTTCAATATTTACGGAGAACAAGTCTCCAGTAATTTTATATCAGGGGGAATGGAAACTATGTTTGAAGGATTTGAAAATCAAATCCCCCACATTATCGAAGAAGTTCAAAAGAACAAAGTAAAATGGGTCCGATCTCACTGTAAACTCTGCCACTCCAACCATAAAGTCTATGTAAAAAGATCTTTGGTTGAAAATGCTGACAATTATCCCGTTTCCTTGGTGTATTTTCATTTAGGTCACGGAATTTTACTCCATATTGATGCAAATTTTCAAGTCCGGGGCACGGAGATCGTGAATATTTCAGGTTAATAGATGTTTCTGGAAAACGAATGTTGTTCAATCAAGGCTACAAAAAGAAAAAAAGAAGTTTAAAGGCATTAAGTTTAAATGCTTAAAAAAGCAAATAAAAATTATTCTAGTATTATAGCGGGTTTTCCTGGCAAAGCTTGTGATTTTTTCTTGTTTTTAGCATTTTTCTCCTTAACTAAATTGATGTCTGCATTAAATTCCCTTTTCAACATCTTTAAATTCTCTTTAAAGAATTCGTATTCTTCCTCTTGAGATTCAAAAGGTGGTGCTAATTTTCCAGGATTTTTAGTTAATTTCTGGAGATGGGATTTAACTTCCTTTCCATGCTTTCTCCATTCTTTATTTTGCATAGAACTTCCCATAATGTCTCCAAATTTTTTTCCATCTTTAATTTCCCCTAATGCATGTCTGACAAAGTCGTTTTTCCATTCATCGGCAATTATGATGGTTATCTTCTTTAAATCCTCCAGTTTGATGAGATTTTTAATATTCTGGATGTCTTCTACCACATTATCATAGCATAACCATTGTAGTTCAATTTCTTCGCTGATATACTCTTCATTATGATCGGGCCAAGAT
This sequence comes from uncultured archaeon, assembly GCA_964513765.1. Lineage (GTDB taxonomy): Archaea > Asgardarchaeota > Lokiarchaeia > Sigyniarchaeales > Promethearchaeaceae > CAZEPC01. The sequence goes on along the minus strand of CAZEPC010000113.1, from coordinate 3,672 downwards.
TCTTTGGAAATAAATGCCTCCTTATCCAAACTTTCCCACATTTCCTCACAGATATGGGGAATTACCGGGGATAAGAGTAATACAATGGCCTCTTTAGATTTTAGGAAGAGATCTTCATTTGGTATTTGAGCTTTATATTCCATCAACAAGTCCGTAAAGGAGATTATTTCATTCAGAGCATCCCGAATATACATATCTCCGTATAATTCATCTACAACTTTAATCATTCTATGTAATCTGAATCGAATATAATTGTCAAATACATCATCGGTATTCCGTGATTTTTCAAGCTCCTCAGTAATGAGAGTCCAAATCTTTTTCACAACCTTGAAATCCGACTCAATTCCCTCATCTGACCAATCCATTCCTTTTTCGGGGTTTGCCCCGTGCATGATGAAGAATCTGGTTGTATCTGCCCCATATTGTTTGATACTTTCTATGGGTGAAACTATATTTCCTAGACTTTTTGACATTTTTGCGGATTTTAGCACGTATTTTTCCCCGCATTCTTTACATATTCCTTTATCTGGGTCATAATCCCCCGTCCAATTCCCATCTTTGTCATGGGACGCGGGGAGGAACTTTTCGCATTTCTCGCAATAAGGATGGGGTTTATTAATCATCCCTTGGGTTAATAGTGCCGAAAAAGGTTCATCAAAGCTATGTAATCCCAAATCTCTACTTACTTTAGTGAAGAACCTTGCATATAACAAATGTAGGATTGCATGTTCGATTCCTCCTATATATTGATCGACGGGCCCCCAATATTCTACGTTCTCTTTCTTATAGGGTTTATCAATGTCATGCTCAATGGTAGTGTATTTAAAGAAATACCAAGAGGAATCAACAAATGTATCCATAGTATCCGTTTCTCTCCTGGCATCTCCCCCGCATTTTGGACACTCAACATGTTTGAAACTTTCGCTGTATTCTAAGGGATTTCCTGCCTTTCCAAACACTATATCATGGGGTAATTTTACGGGTAGTTCCTCATAAGGTACTGGGATTACACCGCATTTCTCGCAATAAATAATTGGTATCGGAGTTCCCCAATATCTTTGTCTTGAAATGAGCCAGTCTCTCAACCTATAATTTACCGTGGGTCCCCCCTTATCCATTTCTTCTAATTTTTCTCCGATTCGTTTTATTGCGGTTCTATTTTCAATCCCGTTGAATTCACCCGAATGATCTAAGATTCCATCTTCCACGAATGCTCTGGACATTTTATCCCCGCTTAACTTATACCCATCAAATGGTTGAATTACAACCTTGATTGGGATATCGTATTTTTTTGCAAATTCAAAGTCCCGTTGGTCATGGGCCGGTACCGCCATAACTGCTCCGGCACCATATTCATACACAACAAAGTTCCCGGCATATATAGGGATTTTATCCCCTGTCATAGGATTAATTGCATATTTTCCAAGGAACACTCCCTTCTTTTCGGTTTCATCGGACATTCTTTTGTAGCGATCTTGTTTCATAACCTCTTCATAAAATTCGTTATATTCATGTTCATATTCCGTACCTTTAACCCAACCTTTACACCATGGGTGTTCGGCGGCCATTACCATGAACGTAACTCCATATACTGTATCACATCGTGTGGTAAAAATGTCTAATGTCCTGTCTTCTCCTTCTATATCGAATTCAATAATAGTTCCTTCACTTCTGCCAATCCAATTTTTTTGCATGGTTTTGACTTTTTCGGGCCATTTTAAATCATCCAGTCCCTCTAAAAGTTCATCTGCGTATTCTTTTATCTTAAAGAACCATTGGGACAAGAATTTGGGCACGACCTCTGATTTACAGCGCCAACATTTTCCATTAATAACCTGTTCGTTGGCTAAAACCGATTCACAACCTGTACACCAATTGACCATGGATTCCTCGCGATATGCAAGTCCTCTCTCGTACATTTTCAGGAACATCCATTGATTCCATTTATAATACCATGGTTCGATGGAGGAAACCTCTCTTCTCCAATCATATGAATATCCTAGTCTCTTTTGTTGAGATTTAATACTTTCAATATTATTTCTGGTAGTTTCTTCCGGATGAGTTCCTTCTTTGATTGCAGCGATTTCAGCAGGTAATCCAAATGAATCATATCCCATAGGATATAGAACATTAAATCCATTCATTCTTTTGTATCGGGCGAATGTATCACCGATTGTATAATTTTTTAAATGTCCCATATGCATTTTGCCGCTTGGATATGGATACATTTCTAATACATAATATTTCTTTTTATCTGGATCTTTTTCAACTTGGAATATCTTTTCGTCTTGCCATTTCTTCTGCCACTTCACTTCAATTTCTTCTGGTTTATATTCTGGCATTTTTTCTCATTTGCTTTTTTTATTTTTTAAAAGATATTATCAGAAAAAAATTTTATATTTTTTACTAACCAAGTTAAAGTAGAGACAAAAAAAAAGCCACTATTTTAAAGGTGCTGGAAAGAAGTATGGAAATGATTTTAGGTGTTATTGAGGATGCTTTGGATAATTTCGAAGGAGGCTCACCCGAAGAAAAGGAAGATGCGAAAAATGAATTGGAATTGAATTATGATGAATTTATACAAAATCTCCAGCCTTTAGCCGCAGACAACCCCAAAGCGCAAGATTTATTGGATCGTCTAAAGGGTATTAAGGATCAATTATAAAGTACAAAATTGGGTAGAAAAATATTAGCTATTCCTTTTTCCTTATTTTTCTCGTTAATTCCCTTAAAATTTTCAAAGTTATGATAGATCCCAAAAATTTGATTAAATTAGGAGAAGAGATAAATAAAATAAACAAAAAAAAATTATTGATATTACTATCTACGTAAAGACCTCCTCTGATTGCTTTCCTTTCCATCATTGAGAATCTTTATGTAAAGTATTTTATACTTTATTTCACTGTTACAGATTTTGCTAAATTCTTTGGTTTATCAGGATCTAATCCATTAAGATCACTTGCAAAATATGCCATAATTTGAAGGGGATATGCGAATGGGACTGCACACATAGCGATTTCATACTTGTTGTCCTTCATGGGGACTTTAATGACGTGATCGGAGAGTTCAGTGATCTTTTCATCAAAATCGGCAACAACCGAAATAATCGTTCCTCCCCTACTTTTCATTTCCATGACATTTCCTATTAATCTATCGTATGTATTATCTGGTGGTGCAACAAAAACTACAGGAAAGCCGTCCTCAATTAATGCAATGGGTCCATGCTTACTCTCCCCTGCGGTATATGCCTCTGCATGATTATAACTAATCTCTTTAAGCTTTAGGGCACCTTCAGATGCAATAGGTACTGATACTCCCCTTCCCAAGAAGTAGAGGTTTGATTTCTTACGAATTTCATCTGCAATGCTTTTAATGTGATCTTCAATTTCTATGATTTCTTCACAAATATCCCCAGTTCTTAAGAGGGCTTCCCGATATTTTTTAATCTCTTCTTTTGGCATTTCTCCACTCATTTCCGCGATCCTCAAAGCAACAACTTCAAGGGCGGTGACTTGGGTACAAAATGCTTTTTGAGATGCCACAGCCACTTCCGGTCCCGCGGTGGTAATGATCACATGATCCGAATACCGTGTGAGGGAGGATCCCACCACATTTACTACCGAGCAAACCTTGGCATCAAAATTTTCGCGGGCAAACCTCACTGCCTCAATG
>CAZEPC010000112.1:0-12362 GCA_964513765.1 uncultured archaeon | reverse complement strand
TTCTTGCTTTGATAGGAGTAATGAATAGACAACAAAATAAAGAAGAAAGCCCGAAGAAATCTGATTCTAATAATTCTGATTCTGAGGGTTATCAAGATACATCTAAGCCAGTTTCTTTGGCACAAAAAACATATTATGGACTGGGCACGTTCGGGGCCTCCATTTTCAAGGGTGTTTTTGGAGTTGCGACCCTGAAATTTTACAAGGATATTGTAGGCTTATCAGCAGGTACCATTTCAACCATTTATCTTATTTATGCAATATGGAATGCCATCAATGATCCTGTGTTCGGTTATTTGAGCGATCGGATAAAATGGAAAAATAAAAGGCTCGGACAAAGACTTCCATGGATCCGCCTTCTCAATCCGGTATTGGGTATATCATTCGCTATCACATGGTTTAGTCCCATTGGCGATGGTTTAAAGCAGGCACTCTATCTCTTTATGGTCCTTTTCCTGTTTGACGGGGGGTATACTATCGCGGTTCTTAATTTGGGTGCATTATTGCCCGATATGCATACTTCAACAGTTGAAAGGAGTAAGATATCTTTAGTTTCGGGTTTATTCGGGGCGGCCGCCTCGGTTGGCTCTATTCTTATTCCCTCTCTATTTCTTACGGGAAATGTAGATCTTCAAAAACTCCAAACCTATATGGTCGGGATTGCAATTGTTGCCTTCCTCTTTATGGAAGTATGCGCTTATAAAGTCAAGATCCGAAAAATTAATCCTCCCAAGAATCCGATGTCGTTAGTTGAGTCAGTAAAGGAATCTGTTAAAAATAAATCCTTAGTTGCTTTAGTTGTCTGTAATTTCGGTATGATTTTCATGTCTAATGTTCTTATTGGAGGGCTCTTCTATTTTACCGCGTATGTGCTTGGTGTGGTGGGATGGCAAATCATATTTCCGGCATTCGCTGTGTTGGTTGGAGTTGCGGGTGGTGCCTATTTTCTTATGAAATGGGTCGAGGAAGATGGAATTAAGCAAAGTCAAATCAGGGGAATAACAGTAGCCGGTATTGGCTTAATTATAATGTCTTTTATGCCGGGTTGGACTATTTATATCCCTCTTGTTGCCGGCGGGTTCGGTTTAGTGATTCCGATGCTTACGTTTAATGTTATGATCGGTGATTTGGCCGACGAGGATGAATTGAAGCACGGACAGAGACGGGAAGGGATGTTTTTGGGCTTTAATGCCCTGGTTACCAAACCTGCCGAATCTATTGCAGCTTCCTTTGTGGTTCTTATGTTGGATTCCTTTGGATATGTTAAACCTGTTGAAAATGAACAAGGCATATTTGTGTCCCAAGTCCAGAGTCAAGAGACTATTTGGGGTTTAAGATTAATGATGGGTTTAATCCCCGGCATTGTGATTCTCTTAGGAATGCTTATCTTCAAAAAGTATTATGATTTAACCAAGGAAAAAACCGAAAAAATCAAAGAAAAATTGGATGCCGAATATAAAGAATATGAGCAAGATGTTTTGGGAGAAGAAGTACATCAATCTCCAGAAGAACCGGTCATTGAAGAAGAAAGTGAAAATCTTTCCCTCTAAATTTTTTTCCTTTAAATTTTTCCCTCTAAATTTTTATCTCCGGGAGATTTATTAAAATCTTATTTACGGGATTTCAACATAGTGGATACCTCTTCAACACCTTCTACTATCTTCTCTAATAGTGTCAAGAGCTGTTCTTGTTCTTCATCTTCCAAAATCATCAGAATTAAATTTATCTGATTTGAAACTCTTTCGATCAGGGATTTTATTTTTTCTTCTCCTTTTTTTGTGAGAACTAAATAGACTTTCCGTCGGTCTTCTTTTCCAACTTGCCTTTTCACAACCCCTTCGTCTACCAAAGGATTAACCAATTTGGTTGCTTGCCCTGCACTAACCTGAAACTTTTTCTTTACCTGGGACATGGTAATTTTTCCTTGGTTTTTAATCATATTAATAATGGATGTCTTTCTGCCCTTAATGTCATCTTCTTTGATAAACGTTCCAAAAAGCGGTACATAATACCCCGGGAGTGCTCCTGCCAAAGCATCATAAATCTCTATAACTCTCTCGGGATTTGAAATTTTTTCCTTTTTTGCCATCGTAATCACGTGTCAAGTAATAAATAGTTTCCTCCAATAAATATTTTCCACTATTTTTTCAACATCATTTTCAATAAGTCTTGAGGCATTTTTAGGATGTTTACGTGTTTTTAATGGGGATCCTTATTGATAGATTTACCACATAACGAATCAAAGTAGAAAGATACGTTAATAAGTAGTTTTTAGAGATTTCACTTTTCTTTATGCTACGAAAATGTTTTGTTGAGGAAAACTTTTATAATGCCACTTTTTTTTTTAGGTAATTAATGCCAAAACCAAATAAAAATCAACAAAAAGAGAGCTCTGAAGAAAAATTAGATTTTGGTTCCCCCGAGATTGAGAAAAAGATAGAGGTTTTTGAGCAAAGTACGAAAGATGGGCAAGGGGGTAAAAATCTAGAAAAAGTAGTTAAAAAGATCGATTCGATGTCCAAAAATGAGCTCTGGGATGAGATTGGTTTCCATCGTCCCCTTGCGGGGTTTTGGCATAATTTAATCTACCAAATTGGCGTCTTAATCATACCAGCTCTGGTATTTAGTTATTTGTTGAAGGTTTTATATCCATTTCCCGAATCTCAAGGCTATAAGGATGCTTTTACAGGAATATTTGTGCTTATCTTTCGGGTGTTTGATTTGGGGACCTCTTCGACCATTTCACGGTTCATTGCCGATGAAAACATCAAAAACCCTGGAAAAATGGTTCAATATATTCAATATTTTATTTGGTATCAAGCAGTCACTGGCCTACTTCAAATTTCGGCTATTAGTGTATGGGCTTTGTTTTATGCCCCTAATACCGAGCTTGCCTATGGTATCTGGATTATGTTGGTTTGTATCACCAAGCAATATCCTGGCTTTCCCGGGGTGTTTAAAGGTGTATTAAATGCCTTGCAGATGTTTAATAAAAAAAATACCATAGAATTCGTACAAGGAGAGGGGATTCAAATTTTTACGGAGATCGGATTTGTTCTCTTAGGCAAATGGTACGGTAGTGTGAATCCCGCGATAGGCCCTATTTTGGGAATTGCCATAGGTGCTACTTTCGGACTCTATTTGGATGATGTCATTGCTTCGTTTATCGCAGCTTATTTCTTGGCCAAGTCCTTGGAGGATTATGGGATAACATTTAAACGCTTGTTCATGATTGAGTTTGATATGGATTTGGTGAAGCAATGTTTATTTTTCGGTGTAAAGATGGGTTTGCCGGGAGTTATATTTGCATCAACACAAATGATTTCGTTGGCCCTTTCTCTTCAATATATCCCCCAATATACTACTTTTATTGCCTTAAAAGGGATGGCGATTAAGCTTGTGGCCACCACAGACAGGTTGGTGTATCAAAACTTTACACCACTTTACACGGAAGCCTATCAAAACGGAAAGAAGAAATTATGTCAATATTACAATGCCCATGCCTACCGTTTTTACATGATAAACACGGGTTTTGCGGTGAGCATTATGCTGATATTAATCGCCATGTTTGAACAGATCTTTAGAGGTGTGGGATTAGATCGCTATTTACTTACCCTTCCGTTCCTCATTCCTGCCCTTATTTATCGTGCATTTCGCCCTTATGAAAAATACCCTAGTAATATTTTGGTTGCTGCTCATCGACCGAATCAACTATTATTAATTAATGTATCAGTTGAATTGCTCAAAATGTTGGCATGGTATCTCACTATTGTGGTGTTTAAGGTATATTCTCTTGGTATTGGGGGTGTAATCTATACATTGGTATTAACCGAGTTTCCGGTTAAAGTCTTAAAAGTAATCATCTCCAATCTTTATATTCATAAAACAATTTTCAAAATGGAGTTTATGAGATGGCAAACCTTTGGGGTTCCCATTATAGCTACAGCGGTTCTTTACTCCGTCTTTAGCGGTTTCAAGACTCTTGTTCTGGATAAATTATGGGCTTGGAGCTTCTGGGGGACCATAATTATTGCGGTTTTGTTTCTAATTATTTTAGTGTTTAGCTTTTATTTCCCTTTAACAGTTCTTTTAGGTGGCTGGGACGATAATTCTGTCCGAGACCTCCGAATGGCGGTAAAGATGTCTGGCCCTAGTAAAGTCCTCACTATTCCTATGACCTATTTAGTTTTTAAGACTGTAAAGATCTCTAAACTTCATAATAAATATAAATACGATGAATCCGAGGCCTTTAAAGAGCTTAAAGAACTAATAGCAGAAAGGGAAATCAATAGAAAAAGATTCATTCAAGATTCGGTTAAGTGAATGTTTCTCCTTTCTATACAAGAGTTTTGATAAAAAACCTTCTAAAGGTTTTTTTTAGATTCTGTTAAATAAATATTATGGATAATAATGAAAAAAAGAAACACCTCATCAGCTTTTTGCTCGATCACACCAGCGCGGAATTCTTCTTCCGTTTTGTGGATGAAGGACATGCGCCCCATGTATCTAAGTATATTTTGGGGGACAAAAATCCCGATGGAACATATTCAAATGCTACAATATGCCGAAATGTGGTAACGACTTATCCGAGCAGTTCTGCGAATTCCCATCCGATGATTTTAACGGGGTCTTTTGCAGGAAAAAACGACCTAATTTCTGGCCAATACTGGAATCTTTTAGGAAAAAAACCAAAGTATGTCATCACGGATAAAGCTGGCTTAACCGCGATAAAAAAATATAATGAAAAGCTGTTGAGTCAAGAATGTAAAACGCTTTTCGAATATTTCGAGGACAGCGCCTCCTTTCATGCCGTTAACCGCGGTGCTAATTTTAAAATTCTGACAATTCCAAAGATTATCACGAGATTCTTACCTCTTTTGTTAAAAATGAGGAAGAAAGATGATCCTGGGGCGGTCAGTCCTATTGCCGATCCCGAATTAAATCGGGAACTCTTTCGCAAAAACATTCTTGATATATTAGAAAGGACCGAAGAAAACAATCATCTTTGGCAAGCAATGTTTGTCGTCTTTTTACTAACCGATCAGAACGCCCATAAATTCGGATATGATTCCAAAGAATATCGGGAAGCCATTGAAATCTTGGATATGGCGGTAAGATATATGGTCGAGGGTGGAAAGGATAAAAAGGGGAATTATGTCCCGGGTCTTAAGGAAATGGGATACTTAGATAATATTGTGTGGAATATTCACACTGACCACTCGGGGAGACCTGTTGTGAGGGATAAATTCGTGATGCTTGGCTCCGTTCTAAAAGTGGAAGGTGGGCTCTACATTGTGGAGGGAATGGATGATAAAAAATTTAAAAAGAAATCAATTAAAAATTTGGAGTATATTAATGCATTTTGTGCTCACGGATCCGCAGAGATTATGCTGTGGTTCGGGAATGATGATGGGAAAGTTGAAAGCTTTTCAAAATTCCATCCCATTTCCCATTACAAAAATTTAAACACCCATAATCCGAATATTCGTTATAAACCCAAAAAGTTTGATATTATTGAGTTTCTCCAGTCTAAGCAATATGTCCAATTTGTGATCATCCCCGAGGATGAAGAAAAATATCGCAATCCTCTTGAAGGGGATAAATCTGCACGGGTTGAGCAAAAAATCCCGCGAAAGTATAAAATAAATATCTTTTCTTCTTTAGGTCACTCACAAATTAGCAGAAGCCTTGAAGATGGGGAATTAAAATACCATTACCACGTGGTTGAGGGAGATGATCCTCTTGCCTATGATGCCCTTGATTTTGATTTTAATTCTAAAGGGTCAATCACCCCAGCCAAGCTCTTGGAATTGACCCATGATCATAATCTCCCAGATGTGTTCCCTAGACTGTTCGGATTTTTCGATTGTATTTACGCACCCAACTTTTTGGTGACATCCTCTTATGATTATCATTTTTGGTCAAAAAATGATGTGTTTGAAAATAAACTGCGAAACGTGCAAAGTCATGGAGGTCTTTATCGAGATGAGAGTGTTGTGCCTACCACCTTTGCTGGTCCCGGGATAAAGCAGGGGGAGGAAATTCCTTTCGCCCGGAATATCGATATACTCCCGACGCTTTTACACGCTCTTGGGGTTGATTATAATGAGGATCGAATAGATGGATCTTCAATTGATGATATGTTATTCCCAAAGGACGATCGAAAGGATAATATTGTCTGAAAAAAAGTTTTTAATGCTTAACACCGATCTTTTTTATGTTTATTTCGTCTTTTTTAAATATCTTTTTTAAATTCTTTCTTATTTTTTAAGTAAGAGAAAAAACATCAAAATAATGATGATGATTGCGGATAATATTGCCAAAACCTCTTGGATTGCTAAATTTTCCCAAAATATGATTGAAATAATCAACATGCCGGCTATAAACTTCGGGGAGAAATTTCCCATGAAGTCATGATCGAAGACAATAATATCAAAAAGGAATAGAATAATGAAAGAAAGGACCACAAATAATTGCGTATAAAAATACAATCCTAATAATAAGCCCAGCCCCGCTAATAATATGATTCCTTTTGTGATCTTCTTGCTCATAATCCTCATTCTAATAATCGTGATTTTTCTATTTAAAAATTATTCATAAATCCTGCAAATGTCATTTTTCTAACCGAAGAAGAGTATTGAGATTATTATTATTGCCCCTGCTTTTAATTATTGAGATTATTATTGTTTCTCCTCCTCATTTTCATCGTAAATATTCGGATAGAGCTTTTTCAAGCAATCATTACAAAGCCCGTGGCTGAACTTTACATCCGTGTGTTCGGAGATATATTCCTCCACTTCCTGCCAATATCCATCATCATTTCGTATTTTCTTACAATTAGAACAAATGGGTAATAGAGATTTTAACCTCTTGATTTCATCCAAGGCTTGCTGCAAATCTTTAACCGTTCTTTCCAATTCTTGATTTTTCTTATGAAGATTTCTTTGGGTATTTATAAGCTGGTTGTTCAATTCGGTTATTTCCTGAATATATTGTTCTTCTGTTTTCCTCGACATATTATTTATACTCTCTTCTATTCTTTGTATTTTAACGAAATTGGGCAATTTACCGATTGAAATCCGTAGTTCTTCAGTTATTTATTTTATTTACCAGGTGTTTGGCTTTTTCTAGGGCCTCTTCTGCATTTTTGGCCATCGCATCCGCCCCCACCCGTTTCCATAAATCAGGGTTTATGTTAAACGAAAAACCTCCCACTAAGATTTTCACGTGTTCTATCTCCTTTTCTTCTCTTATTCTGGTTATTATCTTGCTTACATCTTGGATGTTGTCCATCATGGTTGCAGATATGGCAACCACATCGGCGTTTTTGTCCTTGAGAATTTGGATAAGCGAATCGATGGGTGTATTTGCTCCCAAAAAATAGGAATTCCATCCGCTCAATTCAAATAAATCCGAAATCATTCGGATGCCCACCTCGTGTAACTCACCGCTTATACAGCTGGCCACAACCACATGTTCTTTTTTCTCGGAGGTAAAGATTTTTGGGTACAGTTGCGAAATTGCCACTTGGCTTATGGCGGTGCAGTAGTGTTCTTGAGCCACTGATATTTTGTTTATTTGCCATAATCTTCCCACTTCCCTCTGCACGGGTTGAATTACCTCAAGAAGTATATCTTTTATCGGGACTCCATCTTCCGATGCATTCATGATGACTTGGATGGCCTCATTTCTTGTTTTATCTAATAATGCATGCAAATATTTCTGTGCCAAGTGTTTATAGGGATTTTCATCTGTGATATGGGATGCATCAAATTTTGGGGCTTTATTTAATGCCCGCATTGATTTATCGAACAATTTGTTTGCGTATTTTAAGGATTGTTTAAATTTTTTTTTTCCCGAGAGCCAATCATTAAGAACTTCTTGAATTAAAGAGATATTGGTTTTTAAGACCGTTGATGGCTGGCCTCGACTTGTTAATACCGATTGGAGCCATTGAAGATAATGAATAAAGTAGTTTGGAATTTTGTATTTGATGGTTTGGATTAAATAGCGTAAATTATGGTGCATATCTTCTTTTGCATATTCCATATCCCGTTCTGAATATGATTGTTTAAGACGGGGGTTCTTCTTGAATTGTCTTTCCAAAATCTCGGTGGCTAATTCTTCCAAATGTTCTTCGATATATTTTGCCAATACAATTTTGTTCTCCATTTTTTTCTCTCCATTCTGAATTCTTCACAGAAATAATATCATTGTTTTTTTACAGGGATAAACATCCCGTAGTAAAAATACCCACCACGTAGAAACTCTGAAAAAAGTTAGTTATTGATAGCTAATTTTTAATCCGTTAGTACTCGCTTCAAGTGTTTTTAGTTGGTTTATACCGAAAATCCTTAAAATTCTTCGGTTGATTGCTTAAAATCGTGTTTGGCGATAAACTCCTCTAGTTCTGCGAATTTTTTTGGTAATCCAACCCTAACCCCGGTCGCTTCAATTTCCATGGCACTCATCGAGGCGCAGATCTTGGCGGTTTGTTCCAAAGAAAGATCTCTGATTTTACCGTAAATCAAGCCGCTCATGGTTGCATCCCCGGCACCTGTGGTATCCTTCACATGGATGGTTGGGGGAGCGGTCTTTACTAATTTTTTCCCATTCGTAATCCATTGTCCTTCTTTTCCCATAGTTACATTAACAACCTCCATTCCCCAATCAATAAGTATTTGCATTCCATCAGAGACATCTCTTTCTCCGGTCAATTCCTCCAGTTCTTCATCATTAAGGGAGATAATGGTGCTGTTTTTAACGAGGTTCTGTGCTTCTTCTTTTCGTTTTTTAATAATAGAGATGGAAGGTGCGGCTGCGACCAACATTTGGTTTTGTTTTCCCAGATTTATACATTCCCGAATCGCCCCGATGGCGCTATCGGAGGTAAGCGAGGTCCATGCGAAGCATTTTGCATGGGTAAACATGTCTTGCTGGATATGTTCTTTCCCAAAGAGATCATTAGCCCCTTTATATGCGAGAATCGATCGGTCTTTGTAAAAGGAATTTACTAAAATCACGGAGGTAGCAGTTGCATCCTTCTCAAATATTTTAATTCCACTGGTATCCACATTATGCTTTTCCATGTCGTCCATGCTGGCCTCCCCGTTTGCATCTTTTCCAATTCCTCCAATATAAGCTGTTTTTAGTCCGATATTGGCCAAGTCACATGCAATATTGGCCGCGGATCCCCCGGGATAAAACCTTACTGATTTTACATTTAACTTACTGGAATTTTCTACGCATATATATTTTTTCTCCTCATTATTTCTATCAATTAAATCCATCCGCATGATGTCATCCACATCGAATATCAGATCCATCGTGCATGAGCCAAGCGCAATTACATCTATTTTTTTTTCAGACATTCTTCTATCAATATGTATAATGTGGTGGGGATAGTTTTTATTTCTTAGCACGATTGAGTAAAAATAATGGAAAATTCGGAAAAAACCGATTTTATTCCAATTGGGCCATGATGAGCGGATGTTCCACATCTTTTCGGAAGATCACAAAAGAAATGGTGCGATAGTCCGGATCTTGCTTGATTTTAGTTATTACTTGGGTATCTACCCAAATTCTTAACCTATGAAGGGGACTTTTTGGGGGAAGTCGCGTTTCCTCCTCAAGCTTCCATGTTTTTAGGGGTATGAAAAATCGTTGCTCTTCTTTTGGAGGTCTATGAAACATCACATTGTATTCGTTATCTGCCACCCCTCTGCAAGAGAGAACCATATCTCCTCCATCAAACATCGTCCCATCAATCATCCAGTCTTTATGAATCCTACTCACAGATTCCATAAAATTGATATTTTCTTGATCAAATTGAATTATTGGTTTTTCGTAGCTCTTCATTCTTACTTAATATCTACTTTTTCTCCCTAAATATAGGTTTTTTTCATGAATTGATACATGGTTTAATAAAGCCGCCCCTTTTCATGAGAGGTTCCTTTTCATCGGGAGAAAGGGTAGAACTAGGTTGTTGATAGGTTTTTAAGCAAATAATCCTAACACTAGGATATGTCTGATGAAAAAATACCAAAAAAACCAAAATCTGCTGAGAAGAAGCAGAGCAAGATCAAAGGGTTTCTTTTGAAGGATGAAGATGGGTTGAAGATTAAGGCTGATTTCGGAGAGGTGATCGGAGGTCCATCCACCGGGAAGGTGTGGGATATTCCGATTGAAGAGCTCTTCGATGAGTATGATGACGGGGAACCGGTTCGATTAAAGATTCAAGAGGCCAATATGGGAAAAGCGATATATGATAACATAGATTGGAATGCCGATACATTTGAAAAGGTTCATCCCGATTATGAATACGCGAGCGATAAGGCATATGAAAAATTTCTGGATATGAAATTCGGGATGATGATCCATTGGGGATTTTATAGCCAAATTGGTGTTCCAGAATCTTGGCCGGCCAATGCCACCCGCTGTGAGCCCGAATTTTTAGATGTCTATTATACCCTCTGGCAAGTATTCAATCCGGTCCTTTTTGATGCCGATGAATGGGCAGGGTTGGCCGAGAGGGCCGGTATGCAGTTCTTCCAATTTACCACCAAGCATCACGATGGGTTTTGTATGTACGACACGGATACCAAAACCTGGGCAAGGAAGAGAATTTCAAACCAAGGACCCGGGATTGGTGGGGTGGAGGATGTATATATCAATTATAGCATTATGGATACTCCTTTTAAACACGATATTGTCGGTGAATTGGTGGAAGCCTTCCGAAAGCGGGATTTGGGGGTTGGCTTTTACTTCTCCCATATTGATTGGAATGATCCCAATTTTAGGTGGGATAAAGCTAACCGAAGTTTTGATCCCAATTACGGTCCCGAGAGCCATCCAGAGCAGTGGAATGCGTTTATTAGAAGAGAAAAAGACCAATTGAAGGAAATCTTCACGAAGTACGGGGAGATTGACCAAATTTTCTTTGATGGAACATGGTTCGGGATTGAATCTGAACAAATGGCGGAAATCATTGTAATGTGCAGAGAACTCCAACCAAATTGTATGTTCTCCGATAGGGGTATCGGTCCTTATGGTGATTTTACGAGTCCTGAGAGATGGATCCCCGAGAATGCGGATGATGAAAAACTTAAGGGAAAAAAGGTCTGGCAGGTGTGCGACCCGATTCACGGGTCTTGGGCGTACTTACCGGATGATAAATACAAAACCAAAGCTAGACTCATTCATAATTTTATCGATGCCATTGCTAAAGGAGGGACTTATGTGTTTGCAATTTCCCCAATGCCTTCCGGCCGGTTTCCGGAAAAGACTGTTGCTATAATGAAGTATATGGGTGATTGGCTGGAAGTGAACGGGGAGGCAATCTATGAAACCCGTGCGTGGAAAAATCATAAAGTTGAAAACCAAGACATTTATTTCACCACATCCAAGGATGATAAATTTGTATATATCATCTCATTTGAGGCCCCGGAAAGCAAAGTATTGGAAATTCTGGATTTGGATCCGGTTGATGGAACAGAGATTATGATTTGTGGTTCGGGTAAATCCTTAGCATGGGAAGCAACCGATGAAGGGATGAAAATTACTTTAGATGATTCCCTTTTGGAAAAAACCACCCCAGAGAATCCATTTTCATTAAAGATTCAAGTGAAATGATTTAATCAAGAAAGATGATTTGTGTATTAACTCTTAATAGTTTTTCCTTGTTTTTACTTTTTTCTTAACATTTTCTCAAAAATTAAAAGCTAGGTAAATTTTTTCCTTATATGCTTCACAGCCGCCTCTATAATATGCTATTACGATGGACTTCCTACGAAAATAGGGACGGATTTATTTTCAAGTTACTGAAAAGAAGGATTCCGGACTATACCCTCCCTCCTATTTTGAGATGTAAAGATGGTACGGTAATTTCCGGCCGTGAAGAGTGGGAGCAAAAAAGAAGGCCCCAAATCTTGGATTATTTTTTGAATGAAATATACGGAAAGGTCCCTGAACCGCCAAAACCCTTGGTTTATCAAGTGGATTCCAAAGATGATACCTCTCTGAACGGAATCGCCATTCGCAAGGAAATTTCCATAGAACTGATTTCCAAACCCCGTAAAGATTCACCTAAACTCCATGTGCTGGTTTATCTCCCAAAAGATATCTCTGGGCCGTGTCCTATCTTTGCCGGCCTAAATTTTTATGGAAATCAAACGGTTCATAAGGATCCCTCGATCAGTTTCCCCCAAAATTGGATTAGAAATAACGAAGAATTGGGAATTGAGAATAATCAAGCGACCCCTAAATCTAGAGGGGTTAGATCTTATCGATGGCCCACAGAATGGCTGGTTAAAAACGGGTTCGGGTTGGCAACGGCATATTATGGGGACTTATGTCTGGACAGA
>CAZEPC010000111.1:0-12408 GCA_964513765.1 uncultured archaeon | reverse complement strand
GGAAAATTTACTACAATAAGAAAAAAGGGATAACAATTAGAGGGGACTAAGCTTATCCAATCATAGGTTTTCTTTATCGGTTCTCTTTCTTAAGTAGCTTCTTAGCCATTTTGGCAAGATCAAGCCCACGTAAAGTAAATAGGCGGATAGTCCGGCTAAAAAGAATCCTAATGGGATAAAAATAGTCGCGCCTTCTTGAATGATATTCAATTTTTCATATACATCTCTCAAAAGAAACACTAACTCTTGCATTATGAAAGAAACATAGGTTAAAAGTAGGAATATTCCGGACAAACCAATATATCGAATTGCGGTTAATCCTTCCACATTCTCGGGTGCCTCGATCCTCATTTTCCGACCCAATTGTATTGATTGGTAAAATTGGGAAATATATATAGTGAATGAGGCTAAAAGGTGAATAAACAAAACATAAATCGTGTCGATTCCTTGATAATGTAATATAAGCACTAGGGGAAGGATAGAGATTTCAATTCCAATGATTAGATACACTTTCCAATTATATTCATTTTTATAGAAAACTTCCCTGATGAACATAAGAAGGCCAATATTGCCGATGGCGAGTAGTCCAAAAGAGATATTACTCTGTAAGCCCACCCAATCACCGACCTCCATTGCCCTTAGAGAGAGGAAAATCGGATCAATGATAAGGGCAGCCCCAAATATGAAAATGGTAATCCCCGCCTTAAGTCTGAGTGTAGTCTTTTTCTGAAAATATTTGCGGAGTAATGTGAAGCTTATGAAAAATGTGAAAAGGGAACCTATGATACCCATTATGAAATACGCTCTGTGGATGGGTGTTCCCAATGCTTGAAAAAGACTTTGATTTATCATATCTTTAATAATAAAAACGATTCTATAAATTTCTATATAGTATGGAATTTAAATCAAGCTTTTTTGACATTTATAGTGCTTTTCCTTCTAATTTAATATAAGTCATAGATTTTTATTGAGGGATTGAAATCATATAGATATTAATTGATGGAAGCTCCATTTTGGATTTTACAATATCTTCCATTAAAGTTAGTTAGTGATTGAGATGAAAAAGAATATATTTACATTTTTGGTCGGGGGGAAAGCGGGACAAGGAATTAAGAAAGCTGCCTCGGTTGCCGCCCAATACCTTGCTGGAAAGGGATATTACGTCTTCCAGCGTGATGACTACATGAGCCTCATACGGGGTGGACATAGTTATTCCGTAGTTTCAGTATCGAGAAAAGAAATTCGGAGTACTTATACCAGTATTGATGTCATAGTCAATTCCGACGAGCGCTCATATAAGAACCATAATACCCAATTGAAACCTAATGGTGCCTTATTTTTTAACTCCGATGAACAAGATGAGACAGAAGGGATCGGAATTCCTTATTCATCTGAGGCTAAGGAGTATGAGAAATCAGACCTCATGTTTGGTGTTGGTGCATTTGCATCTCTTTTAGCGGTGTTGGGAGAGGATAAGGATAAGATGAATGAGGTAATTCGCGCTGAATTTCCCGAGAGAGGTATTGAAAACAATATTGAATATGCCGGAAAAGTTTATGATGAAGTCCCAGTTGATAATAATGCTAGTCTTCCTCTTAATAAATTACTCGGAGAACCCTTAAATAAGGAAGAGAGGGAAAAAGAATCATCTGAACCAAGATGCAAGACGAAAATTAATCCTCTCATCACAGGAAATCAAGCAATTGCCTTGGGTGCAGTTGCGGCCGGCCTTGAATGCTATTTTGCCTATCCTATGACACCTAGTACCTCAATTTTGCATTATTTAAATAAGATAAAGAAGGAATTTGATATTTCCGTTATGCAACCAGAGAATGAAATTGGGGTGATGAATATGGGGATCGGGGCCACCTTTTCGGGAGCAAGAACTATGGTTGCATCCAGTGGAGGAGGTTTTGCTCTCATGGAAGAAGCATACTCCCTTGCAGGTATGAGTGAATCGCCCATTGTCGCGGTAATTGCACAAAGAGGGGGTCCATCATCTGGGATACCCACCTATACAGAACAAGCAGATATGCAATTTGCCCTAAATGTTGGACACGGTGACTTTCTTAGAATTGTGGCTTCACCTGGATCCATAGAAGAGGCATATTATCTCTCGGCCGAATTGATGAAAATGGCATGGAAGTTTCAAACACCCGCAATATTACTGACGGAAAAGTACATTTCCGAGTGTAGCCAATCGATAACCCTTGGCCTTGACCTAACATCGTTGGCATATAATTATAAGGACGGAGAGATGAAAATTAAGAAACATGAAGATGCGGCAGTAAATGAGAAAGGCTATAAACGCTATTTAAATACAGAAAAAGGTATTTCGCCCTTAAAATTTCCACCATCCAAGGAATTAATTATGTGGAATAGTTATGAGCACGATGAACTGGGAGTAACCACTGAGGATCCCGAAATGATCACCAAAATGCACAATAAAAGAAACAGAAAGGTGAAATCTTGTACCGATTATATGAAGAAAATCATCTCAGTAAATATATATGGAGAGGAAGGACCTTTAATCTTTACATGGGGAGGGAGCACTATGAGTGTCCTGGAGGCATTGGATTATGGAAATATTCAAGCACAGGTGATCCAACCCGTGTTCTTAAGGCCTTTCCCCGTATGGGAACTTAAGGAATTCAAGTATGAAGAGGTTATAGTGGTTGAAAAGAATGTAACTGGCCAACTTTCGACCCTTTTGAATGATAAAGCCAATATTAAAACCAAGCATTTGATTAATCGATATGATGGGAGGCCCTTTGATCCCAAACAATTAGCAAATGACATTAAGGAGGTAATATAAATGGATATTCACGAAGATTTAGGTATGTATGCGGAAAATACATGGTGTCCCGGATGCGGCAATTTTGGTATACTAAAATCAGTACAGAAAGCAGTCAAATTATTGGAAGATCGGGGGCATAACAGAGAAAATATTGCGATTTCGGCTGGGATTGGGTGTCATGGAAAGATATTTGATTATCTGAGGTTGCATGGCTTGTATTCCCTACATGGAAGAGCAATGGCCACAATTCAAGGTATGAAAATTGCAAACCCCGAGCTTAAAGTTATCTCCTTCCATGGAGATGGCGATGCGATGGGTGAGGGAATTAGCCACTCTATTTTTGCGGCCAAAAGAAATGCGGACATTACCATGGTTATCCACGATAATGCCAGGTATGCATTAACCACGGGACAATTTACTCCTACTACTAAGAAAGGTGTGAAAACACCCACTAGTTTAGAAGGAAACCCCGAGGAGCCACTTGACATTCTCCCACTGATATTAAGCGCAAAGGCAACTTTTGTCGCCCAAGTATATCCTGGGAAAATGAATCATCTCGCGGAAGTCTTGGCCGATGCAGTTGAACACGAAGGCTTCTCTTTTGTAAGGGTGTTGCAACCTTGTGTCACTTATAACGATACATGGAAATTCTACGGAAAAAACACCGAGGTAATTGAAAACAACAAGGATGATTATGAAAAAGCAATGGAACTGGCCACGCAAACGGATCCTTTTCCTCTAGGCATTTTATATCAAAATGAAGAAGTACCCCCATTTCATGAAGTGTTGTCCGGGGATCTTAATCCAGTGAATGATTCAAATGATCGGGGATCCCGGCTGAAAGCAATAGAAAACCTGTTCAAAAAAGAGTGAGAACAACAAAAGATCTCCAATCTATTAGAATTGCTACTCTTATTGCAATTGATATTGCTAATGTTATCCCCTTTCCTATTTTTTCCATTTCTTTTTTGCCTTTATTTTATGTGAAGGCTTATATGAAAAGCCTATTTTTCTAAATCTATAGGGTTAGAAAAAATGCTTTCGTTGTATAATTTTATAATTTGCTTCAAGAATCTAAGGTTTTATATGAATCGAATAATCAAGAATATAGGGGATATTCCCTATGACCCTGTGAGAAGACCTGAGGATTGGTGCGAGATTCAGCCTTGCTGGGAGATCGACGGTTTGATCATCTCCCAACCATTATCCAGTTTTATTGTATATTTAACCGCTTTGATCACAATTAATGTGGGGGTTCATTTTGTTAAGCAATTATGGGAACATAACCGGGGAAGAAAAACGAAGAACAAGACAAAACAAGCAAACCAAATTGGTAGAAAATTATCCTTGAAAAGAAGATTCTCTGGAATAAGAAAGGGAGATAAAGCGATATTATACATGGGAATTTCATTCTTGCTGGTAGGCATTGGTGCAGCTCTTGCGGGAACAAGTTATCAAGCATTCGGATATGAAATTAAATGTAGGAATAGAAATGTCTGTATGTGGACTAGCTGGTGGGAGATTGCTTACATGGTCTTCACTGTCTTGGGTGTAGGAACCCTTTTAGTCGGTGTAGCACATTCTATTATGGGGGAAAGATTTCAAAAGATATCAAAAATCTATTTTTATGCAACCAGTATGGTTTATCTTGTTCTCATAATTATTGGTTCCATTCTACCCGTAAAATTCCTCATTTCATTTGAAATGATGCTTATCTTTGTCTCTCCCATATATTTAGGCATCATTTTCATAAGCATAAAATCATACCTCACCCAAAAAAATGAGATTTCCAAAAAGCTGATGATTGCGGCTCTCTTATTATTCATTGCAATAGGAGGATATTATGTGTATTATTTGCTGGGAATAACCGAATATTTATGGGAAAGGGATATTTGGTTCTCGGCGAATGATGTGTTGCACATCCTAATGATCGTATGGGTGATTTATATTGATAAATCTGTCCGGCCTTTCATTAAGGAAAAACAATCGAACAACAATTAGATTAATGGTGATGAATTAAATCTCATGAGTAAGAATAGCAATGCACATTTTTTAGGCATTATTTTTCTTAAGTATATATGGCGAACCAAAAAAACCCACAGAATTTGCCTATTTGGAAATCGATAAAACCAGGATCAAATGTACCAAAAATAGTAAATGCCATCATTGAATGTCCGAAAGGGACACAAAATAAATATGAAATGTCTAAAACCACAAATCTAATAAAATTAGACAGAGTATTACACTCCAGCGTAGTTTTTCCCTTGGATTATGGGTTTATCCCGGGAACATTTGCTCAAGACGGGGATCCGTTAGATGTCCTTGTATTAATCACCCAACCAACCTATCCATTAACGGTTATTGAGACAAAACCAATTGGAATATTGATAATGGAGGATCAAAAGGGAGAAGATGAGAAAATTTTAGCGGTTTCCAAAAATGACCCTGTTTATCTAAATTATAAGGATACCGTCCAACTTCCTCAACATTTATTGGCAGAAATTAAAGAATTTTTCCGTACCTATAAGCATTTAGAAGATAATTCATATGCCGAGGTTCGAGAATGGAAAGGGAGAGATTATGCCCATATCGTAATAAGAAAGTCTATTGAGACATTTAAAGAAAAATTCGGAGATATAGCTAAAACCGCGCCTTAGTGTTGAATAAAAGAAAATTGTTATCTAAAGAGCGAAATTGATATCTATAGTTCCCATATGCTTATACATAATTGTTCATTCTTAGTGGTTTTTTTAAATAGGGAGAATTTATAATTCTAAAATTACTTTTTGGTATAATGGAAGAGCTCACCCTTAAGAAAAAAATTCATATCGGTCTTTTCAAGCAAGCGCAATATATGATGTCTACGATTATTAATACTTCCTTGGTTATCTTCTATACCGATTTTATTGGGATGGAAAATAACACTACTTATGGTTTAGCAATATTAATTTATGGGTTTTGGAATGCGGTAAATGACCCTATTTTCGGATATCTCTCAGACAAAAAAGTCTCTGAGGGAGGATTACGAAAACCCCTTATGCGAAAGGGAATGCCCTTAATGTTAATTGGATTTTTGATGACCATTTTAGTCCCACCTGGGTGGCAAGATTGGCAGTTATTTATTATGCTTTTTATTGGACTCATTATATTTGATTTCGGAAAAGCACTCTCCATGGTCAATTATCAAGCCTATAATATTACAATCGCCGACACACCTCAAAAACGGTCTAAACTTAATATGATTGTAAGTTATGTGGGTTTTATTCCGGGGGCTCTTATCGGAATTGTACCTACGGTCTTTCTTACTGGTGACTTTACCTATCGGCAAGTATTGGGCGTATTTATGGGAGTGACCATTTCGTTCTTTATCATTGCAAGGTATTCACTTACCAAGATGCCTGAATCCCGGGAGATGTATGAAAAAGGGACTTCTAAATCCTCACCAAAATATGACACTGAGGTAAAGAAAGAAATCAATAAGAGTGAAATTAAAACCGAGGAAGAGACAAAGCAAGAGAACAAAAATAATGTTTCAATTAACACAGATAATGAATTACCCGACTATGAAGAGATCGTATCAGAAACCAATGAGCCCATCTCTCTTAAGCAATCATTCAAACATACATATAAGTCAAAACCTTTCCGATTTGTAGTGCTTTATCGATTTTTAGCGTGCTTCTTCCAAACTATTTATTATAATAATCTAATTTACATGATGAATTGGGTTGTTGATACCTCGCCGATATGGTCATTACTTATCCCTGGAGCTGGTGGATTGATAATAAACGGACTTTATCCCTATTTAACCAAGCTCCGCAAGAGAAATGGAACTGTTCCAACAATTATACGATGTTTCACTATTGCAATCCCTGGTTATATCATTATGTATTTTGCCATGAATATTTGGATGCTTCTTATCGGGTATAGTCTAACCACGGTTGCATTATCGGCGCTTTATCTATTTGACCCGGTATTAATAGGGGATGTAGATGATGAAGACTTTCTTAATACCGGACATCATAAACAAGGGATGTTTGTTTCGATTCACGGCTTTTTCATTACCCTTGCTTCATCTGCAGCATCATTTCTACTCACATACTTTTTGGACTTTTTCGGATATGATGGTACCGCGAATTTTCAAACTCCCTATGCGGTCGAGGGAATTCGAATCATATCATCCGTTTTACCTATGTCTGCGGTAATTGGGTGTATTCTTGTTCTTAAATTTTATCCCTTACAAGGTGAATATTATAAAAAAGTCCGATTTGGGTTGGCCGACATTTACGGGATAGATGTTCTTGAGAATAAAAATCTTCTTGATGAATATAAAAAGAAGAAAGATAATAACTCCAAGGATGAAAATCAGAACAAAATGCATTCACAATCTCCCATTGAGCAAAAACTAGATCAACACTAAAAGATCCACAAAATAATTGATGATTATTTATATTTTATGGGGGATACAAGCTAGAACTTTTTTTGTGATTAGGGTTTTTTTCAATTTATAATGACAGAAAAAAAAGACCCAGAAGAATCTAAGAATGATGAAAAGATCGTAAATGAAATGTCCTTCTGGGAAAGAATAACTAATTTTTCCGATTGGGACCGTAAAACTTGGGCCTATGTGGCAATTTTTGTGGCGATTTTAGGATTTACCGCCTATTTATTTTATCGCATGTTCCAAGATGAAACCTATCTATTTGGACTTATCATTGATTGGGTCGTGCGACCGATTGCCGAAACCCAATCTATTGGGTGGATAATCTTCATCGTGTTCATGGGCGTACAAGGTATATTCGCACCTATTCCTTCCGAAGTAGTGTTGATTTCCGCAGGGATGATTTGGCCTTCATATTTAGGATTTATTTTAGGTGTCGTGGGTTCCATGGTTGCTGGTTGGCTATGTTACTTTCTAAGTAGGAAAGGTGGCAGACCCATCGTCGAAAAAGCGGTGGGAAAGGAAAATATTGAAACTTTAGATGTTTATATTCAAAAATACGGGGCACCGGTCATATTTCTGGCCCGAGCTTTCCCGTTTTTGGCATTTGATCCAATTTCCTATGTTTCCGGATTGGTCAAAATCGACACTAAAAAATATCTTATCGCCACATTCTTGGGATCGCTCGTGAGGGTTGCTTTTTACACCTGGCTAGGGGCAAATTTAGTCGGACAAGAGTCCGTTACAGACCTAACTAACCAAGAAATTGAAGGTTTAGTAAACCAACATTCCTCTACATTCAACCAATTACTCTTTCTCATTATTGGGATTATGGCCGTTGCATTTTTGCTTTATCAATATGTTCTTATGCCTTATTTACATAAAAAAAGTAAAGATGTTGTAGCTGATAAAGTGGAAACCGTAGAAGAAAAACATTCTGAAGAATTGAAAACCATCGAAAACGATTTGGAAGATGAGGAAGACCCGGCACCTAATTAACATTTTACGGCTTTCCTTTAGATGTGTAAGGAGACTTCCCTAAACTATTAAAAAATCATTGCAACTCGAACTTTTTTTACCAATTTTTCTTTCCCAACATATAACCTATGTTGAAGAATAATAATACAATGAATCCATATTGATTTGGAGTAATCCTATTGAAGAACTACAACAACTTCATTGAAGTTTTATATACAGATAAGTAGCCCCATAATAACCTCGGCTTACATAGATTAAATTTAGAATAAGCATTATTTAGTATTACAAAGATTTACACCAACTTTAATTTATCATTCGAGAAGAGATCTTCTATTAATAATGTTAGATAAGTACTAAAGCGCCTCAATAAAACATAAGATAGACAAAGGGCAGAAGAATAAAGCCCCATAAATTCCAGAATAGATATAGGAAAAAAGAGAAGAAAAAGTTTGAATGAAAAAAGAACATTTCATATTGGGTTAAAAAATTTAAAAGCGGTCAGAGATCTTTTAAACGAACTTCCAGTTTTGATTGATGGGATTGATGAAGATTTTGAAATCAAATTTTGGAATAAAGCTTGTGAGCGTTCCACCGGATATTCGTTTGAAAAAATTAAAAGATTAGACGACCCATTCCGTGTTTTATACCCGAATCCAGGATATCTACAAAAAATGGTAAAGGATAATGGGAAAAAAGGAAATGATAATTCCCTTAAGAACGGGGAATGGGAACTGGTTGCCAAGAATGGGGAAAAGAGAACAATTGTTTGGTCGAATTTTAATT
This sequence comes from uncultured archaeon, assembly GCA_964513765.1. Classification (GTDB taxonomy): domain Archaea; phylum Asgardarchaeota; class Lokiarchaeia; order Sigyniarchaeales; family Promethearchaeaceae; genus CAZEPC01. The sequence continues at coordinate 3,412 of CAZEPC010000111.1, read as the reverse complement.
TGGACCCCCCTATTTTAGGAGCACAAACGTGGGGGATCGGAATTGATATCACAGAATTTAAGAGGACAAAGGAACAACTAAGAGAAGATTTGAGAGAAAGCGAACAAAAATACCGATCTATGGCGGAACAAACGCTTTTCGGAATATTCATAGTTCAAGGGGAAGAAATTGTATATATGAATCCTGGCTTTGCGAAAATACTTGGATTTGAAATGGATGAAATAATCCATTGGGACCTAAAGAGAGCCAATAAGCAGATCCATCCCGAAGATCTTGAACACATTTTCAAAGAAAAAGATCAATTTCCCAAAAAAACATTCCGAATCATTACTAAATCGGGAAAGATAAAATGGGTGTCCCAAACCTCAAAAACTATAGATTATAAGGGAAAAAAATCAAATTTCATCATATTTGTCGATGTTACAGAACAAAAAGAGGCCGAAAAGGAACTGTTTGAGGTAAAATTGAGGGAGCAAAAAATTGAATCATTGGCCATTTTAGCGGGGGGCATTGCTCATGATTTCAATAACTTGTTGGTTGGAATTTTAGGAAATGTAAATTTACTCCAATTAAGCAAAAATTTAAGTAACGAAGATAAAGATTATCTCTCTGAAATAGAAAAAGCCTCTATAAGGGCAAAAGACCTCACCCATCAACTCCTCACTTTTTCAAAAGGTGGGACCCCAATTAAAAAGCCGAGCAATATCATAAATCTTGTTCAAGAATCAATATCCTTGGTAAAACCCGGGCAAAATTGTGAATTTAATTTGGAAATATCCACAGATGAAACATTTGCAGAAGTTGATTCAGGACAAATTATCCAAGTATTCAACAATATTTTGATCAATGCAGTTCAAGCGATGCCCAATGGCGGAACTGTAAATATCTCAATTCAAGATGTTCATCCAAAAGACCTAAAATATACATCCCTCTCTAAAAAAGATTATATGGTAATATCAATCGAAGATACAGGTAAAGGTATTCCAAAAAACGACAGGGAAAAGGTTTTCACCCCATATTATACCACAAAAGAAGGCGGAAGTGGTTTGGGGCTGGCGGTTGCATATTCTATAGTTAAAAAACATAAAGGGTTGCTTTCATTTCAGTCTGAGGTCGATAAAGGAACGACATTCAACATCATATTACCCAAAATACACCCAAAAAAGATAAAAAGGAATTGTGCAGATTCAAGGCAGCAAAAAAACACACACTTCTCCGGGAACATCTTAATTATGGATGATGAGCAATCTGTGAGAATGACATTAGGGCGAATGTTAGAAAAGCTCGGTTTTAAAGTCGATAAGACCGAAAACGGGGAACAAGCAGTTAAATATTATAAAACAAACCTCCAAGAAGGAAATCCATACCATTTAATTATTTTGGATATTACCGTTCCCAACGGTTTAGGCGGAAAAGAAACCTTGCAGATATTAAGAAACATCGACCCCGAGGTAAAAGCAATTGTATCCAGCGGATATTCGAATAATCCCGTTATGAGCCATGCTTCTGATTACGGATTCCAAGAAGTACTACTAAAACCATATACTATGAGCAAGCTGAAAGGGTGTATCGAAAATGTATTCGATTGCAATCAAATAGATCATTAAATAGGTTGTTAATTAGATGGAATTCAAAACCGGGTTTTTCACAAGGAATTTTTTTTTTTGATTATACAAAAATTGTCATAGGAAACAAAATAATATTTATAAAATAAAAAGAATATTTAGTAAAACATCATGAAATATTTTGGTCAGAAAATAAAAGGGTCTTTCAAATCTGTCCCACTGCAAGTTCGGCTACCTATTATATTCTTTTTCACCTATAGTCTCTTGAGTTATATGCATCTTTTATTTCCCAAAGATATCTGGATCTCCGTGAATGTCCAAGAACTTGAAGCTCAGCATCTACCTGCCCTCACAAGCCTTAGAATGATTATAAATATTCTTATTGGCCCGATTTTTGCAGTATTTGCCTATCATATCTATGTCAAACTTAAAACCCACCTCTTGGAAAAAACAGAAGGAAAAGAAAATAGATCGAAAGAAGTTAAGCAAAATGGGGATAAATCAAATCAAACTGATACACAGAACAATCGCCTCATATCTCAAAAAGAAATAGCTATGCGGGATTATTTATTTGTTATATTTCTCCTTCTGTTTGTCATGGGTAATTCTATTCATTATATAGGTAATTATCACAGCAATTTGGCGGTCTCGGAAGGACTAGTGTACTCTAATACCTTTTTGGGTCTATATTTCTATGAAGAACTTGTGGCTCATCTTCTGATTCTTATATCTATTATGGGAATGGGGAATGTATATGTATCTTTAATTTTAGTCCATAAGAAGCCCACTTCCCTAAAGAGGTCTTTAAGATTGGGATTACATTTCGTGGGACTGACTATTGGGTGTGGTATAGCCATTATGATGATTGAGGGGCAAAGTGCTCTTGTTGGTATAATCCCCTTGCTCTTTATTTTTATCACGGTAAAGAATGCCAGAAAAACCAAACAACCGCTCAAAGGCAGTCAATCCACTCAAAATTCTTCCAAATACTCTGATATAGTAAAGGATTATCCGATCGTGAAAATCTTTATTCTAATAGGTATATGGTATGTAGTTTCGGTTTTAATTTATGTTGGATTATATGGAACAACCGAAGTATATCCGTTTTTACCGCAGCCATCCTTGCTATTTTCATAAAATTCAAACGAAATGTTTTTAAATTTTTAACAGAGATTTATTATTTATGACAGATAAATTATTAATTTGGATTCAAGGAATGACTCCCCGTTTAGAGTTTACGGGTTCATATGATAGTATCGATCTTCCCGCTGCTTCATACGAGGAGGTATTGGAAAAGGTCCGATCAATGCCAATTCCAGACAGTTTACCGGAAGAAAAATGCCCGCCACAAATAGGTTTTGATGAGGCGGATTTTGCGATCAGTCGCAATACCGATGGTAGCTATTTCTTATATCCGGCAGATAAGAATATTGATGCCGATAAAGTGCATGAACCTTTAAAAGCGGCTTGGAACAGCATTGTGAAAAAGAGTGAGGGTAGTGAGTCAGAAACAAAGTTTTGCTTGTACTGCGGTGAAAAAATCAAGAAAGAAGCCAGATTTTGTTCAAAGTGCGGTAAGGAACAATAGAATGTTTTATGATCGATAGTTTTGGAATATTATAGGGAGATATTTTGAATCGCTCAATATGTGGGCACTAGATATGCCTTGAGTTTTGCCTCAAGATTTTTTCAGTTTTTTTCTAAATCGAATTTGTAAAACCTAAAATCCAGCTTATTTGAACTAACTGAGTGAATTCCATTAATCTTTAAGACTAACAATATATTGTATTCCAAAAACACCCCTTTATCGAAAAAAGATAATTTATAGAAATACTTCTCACAATCTC
>CAZEPC010000110.1:11125-12441 GCA_964513765.1 uncultured archaeon | reverse complement strand
TATAGTTATGATTATGTATTTCTGGGAGAAAATGATGATAGAAGTGTTTATTTGGATTATTTTTCTGGAAGTTATGATGATGTTTGGTCTTATTGGATCTCCACCGATGATATATATGTTAACTTAGCGACAGATAGCATTATTACTGACTGGGGATTTGAAATAGATAAAATAGAGGTAGTTACGGATTATTCTAAACCCTTTGAGATATGTCAATATGATGTAAATAGTAATTATATTAATCAAGATGATTTGGATTTAATGTTAGATAAAATTCCCGGGTCCAGTATAATAATGCTTGATAGCTGTTTTAGTGGTGGTGTGGTAAAAAACATCAATGCAACAAATCGTTATGCGATATCTGCTAGCCAATCCGATGAGACATCTCTTGAAGATGCCGACAATAGTAATGGGTGCTTTACGTATCAATTTTTAAATTCTTGGAATATCTCTGATAGTAATTCGGATGGTGTTATATCTTTTGAGGAAATGTTTGATGAATGCCGTCCGAACACAATAAGTAGATCAACCGCAATTGGAAGTACTCATCATCCTTTAGAATTTGACCAAATCTCAGGACAAACAATCCTTGAACCCTTTAACAATATAACTGACGTGACCTATATGGGGGGAGGGCAGCGTTTAATTGATTATCAAAATTTAGGATCCGGTTATTCAACCTTATTTGGGGCATATTATGATTTTAATTCAGAAGAATACAATGTCTCGGTTTTGGATGAGAATATTTACGATACTTCCCCTGGGCAAAAAATCATCAATCAACCTACATCTTTTCTTCCAAGTAAATTGGTCATTCAAATGAATAAGATTTATGGGGGAATGAATCAAAATAGCACTAAGTATATTGATCTTGGAGGCTCTACATTTGATAGTGATATAGATAGTGACTCGGATGGTTTAAATGATAGTGTAGAGTATTATATTGGTACAAACCCATGGTCCCAGGATACAGATCAAGATGGAATTGATGACTTAACAGAATATCAAGCTGGTCTTATTCCTTCCATAAATGATTCTCAATATGATTATGATATGGATGGGTTGAAGAATATTCTTGAATACACATTGGGGAGTGCTATAAATGATTCCGACACGGATGATGATGGAATGCCGGATAAATGGGAGTATGATAATGAATTAGCAATTGCTACTTCCGACAGCAATTCTGATGAGGATGATGATAATTTTTCCAATATTAATGAATATCTTGAAGGCACGGATCCCAATGATCCAGATACGGATGATGATGATATGGATGATGGCGATATAGCCTATTCTATTGTTACAACAACTCA
>CAZEPC010000110.1:0-11115 GCA_964513765.1 uncultured archaeon | reverse complement strand
TTGAATTTGAATATGATTTGGATCCCTTCTCGGATGATAGCGGTGAGGACCCCGATGAAGATTCTTTAACCAACTTGATGGAATATACTTTGAATTCAAATCCTCAAGACAGCGATACGGATGGGGATTATATTGATGATTCTTGGGAATATGAATATGGATTAGATTTGCTTAGCTTCGATTCAAATTTAGACAATGATTCGGATAATTTATCAAATTTAGATGAATATAACGCAAATACAAACCCTAATAATAATGATACAGATGGGGATGGGTTGAATGATGAAGTAGAAGTTAATTTATATTCTTGTAGTCCTTTGATTTGCGATTCTGATGAGGATGGTATTAATGATTATGATGAAATTATGGTATATGAAACTAACCCTGTTGAAATTGATACCGATGATGATGGGATGGGAGATCTCTTTGAAATAAATAACGGCTTAGATCCAAAGGATGATTCCGACAAATATGGTGATTTGGATAATGATGAACTTAAAAATTTTGATGAATTTGAATTGGGAACAGACCCTAATAAAAAGGACACAGACAATGATGGTTTAAGTGATGGAGAGGAATACCATAATTACCAAACAGACCCAACTAAGAAGGATACTGATGGTGATTCATACTTGGATAATGAAGAGGTCAAATATTTTTCCGATCCAAATGATCCTAAAGACACGCCCTTGTCTCATTTTATATATGTTGGAATTATTGTGGCTGCTTTTATATCACTTTACGTAATACGAAAACATCAAATCAAAAAATATGGAAAAATAGACCAGGATTTTATAAATTCTCAAGAATATCAAGAAAGCAATAAAGAGCCCCAATCATGGGGATCAGGGAATAACTATTTAAATAAGCATCGGTACAGATATAGCGATGGTGCCATCCCAGGAGAGGTCCATGTGAGAGGAAATCTGCCTAGCAGAAATTATGATGAGAGCCCCGATAGTAATATTTCTGAATATGATGATGAAAAACTTAATTCTTATGAGTTTGGAGATACCTTGGGCGGTTACTATGATAATGATGATAAACTCAACCAAACAAAGGAGGAAAATTTGAATTGGGATTCAACATCATCATTTGGAACAAAAGATAACAATTATAAAAAAGAAAAATTAAAAAACTCCGTATTTTCCTCAAGTACCTTACATCAACAAGAAGATAATAGTAAGGACGAGATTGAAGAGAGTTTCTGTCCAATTTGTGGGGGAAAAATTAAGAATGGTAAATGTACACGATGTTATATTGATTTTAATTAGTCATAAATTTAGTTACTCAAATAGAAACAGAAATAAAGAAAAAAAATTAGAGATATCATATAAACAGGAAGATAAAAACAATGAGATTTAGGAGAAAACCAAATTGTTTGGAACAATCGGCGAATATGGGTTGTCTTATTATGTTTGTAAGTATGGTATTCTTACTTATGGGCGAGGTTGAAGACTTTCTTGGATATTTCTTTTTGGGCATTTTGTTTTTTCTACCTATAAAAATATTAGATCTGATCAAAAATGATCAAAAATTTACTGATACCACAACTTATACAAACCAAAGAAAACGGAAAAAAGCGAAACTTTCAGTGCCTAAATTAAAAGCAAAAAAAACCTACAGAGCCTTCTTAATCTTTACACCTTTATTCGTGTTGATAACGGGGATAATTTTAGGAAATACCGCTTTAGGGGGAATTTATATGGCCACCAGTTTTGTATTAATGCTTTTTTTGTATGTTAAAAATAAAAAGCATTGGACTCCCCCAAGATTTTGGATCACATTGGCATGATATAACAAAAAATCATTCAAATCCGAAGAAATTTAATTGTGTTTTTCTTTCCAAACCTATGAAAAATAAGGACAAACCACAGTTACTCCCCGAACATTTTAAAATCGGAAAAATTTCGGGGTCTCCTCGGGACTTTTCCAAGGGAAAAAAGACCCATCCGCGGGGAGGTGTGGATCTTTTGGAATATTGGTATTCCGAGGATCCGGAAATGTCGGAATACTTAGATGAGGATTTTCAGAAGAATATAGAACAAAAGATAGAAAAACTCAAGCAAGAAGGATGGGATCCTTCAAAACAATTTTTTTATGCTTGTACCCAGTCTCATTTAGATCTGGGGTGGCGCTGGCGTTTTCGCCAAGGGATTGCAAAGGCGGAACATACTTTTCATAAGGTTCATGGACACTTCAAGCATTTTTCTCCTTTCACTTTTACCGGAAGCCAGCCTGCTCAATATCAATGGGTGAAATATGATTCTCCCGATATTTTTGAGGAAATAAAAGAAGATGTGAAATCTGGGAGACATGAGCTTCAAGGGGGTTGTTGGTGCGAAGCCGATGGTCGAATCGGAAGCGGAGAAAGCTGGGTTCGACAGAGGTTGTATGGCCAACTGTTTTATGCCAGGAATTTTGGCAAAATTGCCAATGTCTCTTGGTTTCCGGACTCTTTTGGGTATGCAAATAATCTCCCCCAAATCTTTAGGAAAAGTGGTGCTACGGGTTTTCAAACCTCTAAACTTACGGCAAATAAACAAACAAAATGGCCCTTTTGGGCTTGGATTTGGGAATCTCCGGATGGGTCCAGGTTACTCTCGTATTTGACGGGAAATCATAATAAACTTGGCCCTCTTGGTGGGTTTGATGTGGAACAAAATGATTCGGATGTGCGGGAATCGTATGTCAATAGTTATCGTTTGCTTAAGGAAGGAAAAAAATTAATCGCCAATTACGAAACCGATAAGCCCGAAGATCATGAAACTATTTCTAACGAGGAAATCCCATTTATCGGATGTTTCTTCGGGGAGGGTGATGGTGGCCATGGTCCTCAAGGGATCGAAATGGCTGTATATCGCGGATATGCAGAAAGAGGCCATGTGAAGTGGGCATCTACTAGAGAGATATTCGACGAGCTGGAGAAATATAAGGATCGCTTGCCGGTTTGGAAGGATGAACTCTATTTCCAATTCCATCGAGGATCCCTTACTACCCAAACAATGATGAAACGGATGAACCGCTACTTTGAGTGGCATTTACCCGTAGTGGAGGGTGTTTATACTCTTGCGAAGATAGTAAATCCCGAAAAGATTCAAGATTTAGATACCTATTATGCAGTTCCCTCAGATCAAGTTCCAACGGCCGATTCTTTGATTGAAATGATCTGGGAAAATACTCTCCTCATGCAATTTCATGATGTCCTTCCCGGTACAAGTGTGCCCGAAGTGTATGATGAATGTTACGAGATGTGGCATCAAGATTTACCTTACCTAACCATGTTCAAGAATGAATCTTTGACCAGATTGGCCGAAGGATTAAATGTCCTTTCTACTCTTTCGGAAGTACCTTTCCAAATTAATGTGGATAATAACGATCACGATTTTTTGGTAATTCCTATCTTTCTCATGAATGGAACTGGTGCAGATGCACCATCTTGCATTGAGATCCCTACAGATGAGTTCAATGGTCTTACGCCTCTCTCAATTATTAGCTTTAAAAGGGGGGGAAAAGATCTCAAATCTTCAGAAGACGATTCCCGATTGGAATTCTTACCCATACAAGCAATTGAAGGGGATCGATATTGTTTTGAATTGGATAAGAAACCGCGCCGATATATTTTTCAAAAGGACGTGCCTTCATGGGGATATGATGTTGTATGGTGTGTAGCATGTCCAGATGATCTTGAAGAGGACTTTAAAGCGCAACTAAGGACTTATATTCAGAAAAGCCAAGGTAATTATGAAATGTCTCAGTGGGCTCAAATCTCCCGGGATGAAAAGGCAATCTCAATCAAATCTCCCGATGTGAAAATAAGCATCAATAAAGAAAACGGGGATTTGCAATCTATCATCTATCAAGGAAATGAGCTGCTTCAATCTCCATCTGGCTTGAGAAGTTTTGTGAATAAACCCTATAAAGAAGCATGTTGGAACATGATGAAAGAATGGTGGAAACATCCCAAAGATCCAGAAAAGAATCTGAGGGTTACCAGTGTTCAAGTTCTCGAAAATGGGCCGATTGAATGGAGAATTCGTGTATCTGGAAAATACGGGGAGAATTCGGAGCTTTATACGGATTATTATATACGAAAGGGAAAAGAAGGATTTGGTGTGGATATCGGGTTTGATTTTCATGAAAGAGAAACCTTCATCAAATATATTCTCTCTCACAACCTTAATTCGGAATATTCAATTGCAGAAACCCCTTATGCCACATCGAAGAGAAAAAACCAACCAAACGCCAATCATGACAAACCAAGATGGGAGAAATGGATGCATACCTTTGTAACCCTTGAGGATGAAGGAAATGAAACGGGTATGGCAGTTCTCAATGACGGTAAATACGGGTTTGACACCATCAACAACCACCTGGGGATTTCAATTGTGCATGGACCTAAATATCCCAAGCCGGATGTGGTATCATGGGTTAGGGAAGAACGGAGGGCACGGAAAAAAAGAGGTCTTGGTAACCCTCCGACCTTGGCGGACCAAGGGGAAAATTTGACTCGTTTATGGGTATTGCCATATCAAGGGACTTGGAAATCGGGGAAAATCCATCGTATGGCCCATAAGCATAATGCCCCAACCAGCTACAAACTTTTAAAGTCTCCAGAATTCTCAAAGAAAAAGTCCAAAATTTCATTCTTTGATAAAATTGAAGAAAGCTTTTCAGAACTTAAGTCCAGCTTGAATCCAGAGGATATCTCGGGAAGATTTATCTATTGTGATTCTCCGACTGCCGAAATTACGGTATTGAAAAACGGGGAAGAAATTCCTAACTGCCTTCAAGATCAAAATAATATCGGGGATATTCTGGAAAAAGAGTCTATTGTCTTTCGTGTGGTCAATAACATCGATGAAAAATCAATTGTTAAGATAGGGTTGCCGGTTGTACTTACGGAAAAAGCCACTCAAATTTTAGAGACAGATCTATTAGAGCGGATAGTCGGGGATGGTCTTCAATATAAGATTCCCCAGGAAAAGTCAGCGACTTTTTACTTAGAATGTTCCCTTAATCCACATGAGATTAAGACCTTTAAAATCCTCCTAAATACCGAAGAGCACACCTAATCAATCTCATTGGAATAAACATGAATTTCTTTTTTTTCGCTTTCCTTTTTCGGTTATTGATAGGTTGTGAAAACATTAACATTAGGTTTTAGAAGCTAGATGAAAAAAATGGCGGCTCCGAGGGGGATGTTCGTGCATTGCCGAACTGGCAGATGATATCGAACCCCCAATCGTGTGAGGACTGACCGGCTTTGAAGGCCGGCGCCGGAGACCACTCCGGCCACTCGGTGCCATGGTTTAAGCCCTCATTAATTAGTAATTAATTACATAGTTCTTTTTTCAGAGAGTATTCTCTCCTAGTTAATTAAATTGTGTATTAAATTTTAAATTTTGCTCGAAGAGGGAGTGTTCATGATCTTCTCCAATAAATTTGAGAGTTCCTTTATTTTTTGTCTCTCTGATCTCCAGAGATTATCTTTTTCTTGGAGATCATTGTTTAAATTATAAAGTTGTCCCTTGGGAAATAAATCTAAAATGTACTCAACGGTATCTTTTAGTCCCCAGTGGGTAAATCCCCCTGAACCAAGGCCTTTTATCATTTTCCAGCCATTTTTCCGGATTGAAAACATTCCCTGCCCCGAATGATGTACTAGGTGGGGGCGAGTCTGCATCTCATGTTTATTCTCGGTAAGGCACCGAAGAAAACTAAAGCTGTCCTCCGCAAAATTATCTTCCAGCCCACTTTCAAAAAGTTCGGCGAATGTCGCAAATAAATCAACTAAACATATGGGTGTATGGCATTCCGTATTTGTCTCAATCACCCCTGGCCATCTTACAATAAAGGGTTCTCTATGCCCTCCCTCCCAAATATCCGCTTTTTGTCCCCTCAGATCTCCGCATGATTTATGCCCGTAGTCTTTTCCGTTATAACAAGTAAGCCGCGCGCCGTTATCACTGCTTATAATGAAGATGGTATTATCCGTTAAATTCAAATCTTGAAGTTTTTGTTCCACTTGTCCAACAATCCAATCGAAAAGGATCACCATATCACCTCTATCTCCCGCTTCACTTTCTCCTTTCACAAATTCAGGTTGTATATCACATGGCCTGTGGGGGCTTGAGGTGGGTAAATAGAGAAAGAACGGTTTATCCGGATCCTCCTCATGACATTTATCAATAAATTGGAGTGCCTTTTCCGTAAAGGTGATGTCCACCTGCTCATCCTTCCAATTATTGGCTTGGTAGCCTTTTCTCTGTTGTTGATATAGAGTATCCTTTAATTTGGTTGGAGGATCTCCGTATACATGATCATTTTCAAAAAAGCAATAGGGATACATATCTAAACTTCCCGCAATTCCGAAGAAGTAATCAAATCCCAAATCATTGGGACAATGGGTTAGGTTCTTAGTGTAATTCACCGCGTCGTAATGGTTTTGTGTCTTTTTTTTCTCGAATCCTTCTTTAAAGTTCCAACCCAACCCGAGATGCCACTTCCCGATGGCGGCAGTCTTGTAGCCATTTTCTTGGAAAAGATCGCCGATTGTTTTTCGGTCCTTCTCGATTAAAGGCAATCCGTGTCCAAAAATAACCCATTTCTTTAGCCATGTTCTCCAACAATAGCGCCCCGTGATAACCGAATAACGGCTCGGAGTACAGACTGCTGATGATGAATGGGCATCCGTGAAGCTCACTCCCTCCTCCGCTATCTTATCTATATGTGGGGTTTGGATTTTTGTTGCTCCATAGCAACTTAAGTCCCCATAGCCTAAATCATCTGCAAATATGAAAACCACATTGGGGTTTTTTTCTCTATTGCTTTTTTGATTCATCTCAATCAATTCAATGTGTTTCTTTATCATTTTAAAAGCTTTTTATGGATTCCGTTATTTTCATCCATTGATTTAAGATGCAAATTGCAATAAACAGTTATTCTTTACGAAATGAATTTGATAAAGGCGATCCGAAGATCCATGATGCCATGATTAAATTATGCAAGGATTTGGATGTTTCGGAGGTCGAACTCCTCGATCGCCATGTGGATATAGAAAATATAGAGAAATTAGAAAAAAAGTACCGCGATAACGGAATAAATATCTTTTCCCTCGCCCCTCATGTAAAATTACTGACCACAGAGGATAAGGTAGATGAAATGATCGAAGAAGGGAAAAAATGGCTTAAGTTGGCTAAAAAAATTAATGCCAAAATGATTAGGGTCCAGCTTTCCGATGGCCCATTTCCCAGGGCATTTCCGCCATTTGAAGACTTTTCCGATGAAGAATGGGCGGATTATCGGGAACAAATGTCCAAAGCCGCAGATTTCACCACCAAAGTGGCCACTCCTTTAGTTGAGGTTGCCAAAGAACTGGATGTGAAGATCGGCATTGAAACCCATCATAGTTATAGTTCCAATTTCATTTACCAGGAGGAATTGAGTAAAAAATACCCCTCAGGTTATTTAGGTTGGATTTTCGATATCGGAAATTATGAAAATGATTATATGCGGTGGAAAGCTCTGGAGGTTATCAAAGACAAGACGATGTACATTCATGCCAAAGCGTATAAATTTGATGAAGAGGGGTTCGAAACAAAGCTAGATTACCCAAAAGCCTGCAAGATCTTGGCAAATGCAGGGTTTGATGGAAACTGGTCTATCGAATTTGAGGGAAAATATAACGGTATTTTAGGAGTATTACAAACTAATGAATTGATTAAGTACAGCCTTGCCAAGCTCGAGGATGAAGATTACGAGATGGATACAGATTTGCCTTCTGTAGAAGAACTTATGGAAAAATATACTTAAAAATCTTTCAATAACTGGATGCTTATCGATTCCATTAAGCAACAGTCTTTACTCTTAAAAGAAAAACCACGAAAACTGTAATCATTTTTTTATCTTCTTTCATTATTTTACCAAAAGAATTTCGATTGTATGATAAAAATAAGTATAAATGATATGACATGACCGAAAAAAAGAAAGTAATAATTGTGGGCGAATTACACCAAGATATATTCTATAAGACCGATTATTTCTCCAAGCTTTCCGAAACTCTCACGGAGAAAATACTACATCTTTTAAATGAAAAAAAGAATGATCAACAAATTTCTAAGGAGGAAATGAAAGAAAAAGTGGTCTCTTTCATTAATGATAGCCAAAAGAAGATTCCTGGTGATACATACATAAAAAGAGGCGGCAATGGAAACAATTCGGCCGTATTGATAAACAATCTCTCCATCCCAACCCAATTAATGACAACTATTGGAAGTGGTCACGAATGGATGATTCCCGAAATTGAAAAAATGGGTATAGATACTTCTACTATTTACCAAGTTTCCGATCAAGGACCGATCAGCACTATTATTGAGGATCCCAACATTACAAAAATCTTTGTGGCTCCCAATTTAAAAAAGCATATGAATTTTGAGAAAGTTCAAATTCGTGATGAAGAATTTACAGATGCGAAGATCGTATTTTTCACCCCCTTGGCGGACAAATATTCCAAAGTACTGGAGCAGACCTCTGAACTTGATATAATCTCGGCGGTGACCATCGAAACCCAAAAAATCCAGAATAAAACACAGTTGGAAGAGTATTATACACGGTCTTCCGATATTTTATTTGCCAACCTCAATGATTTAGGTATGATTTTGGGGATGGATACTTCCGATAACTCTGATGAGGCTATTAAGCAACGATTGCAGGAGATTGATGAAGTTTTTAATCATTATGCCAAAGTGAGAGCATACACTCTGGGTAAATATGGATCCTGGATCTGTGTTTCTTCGGGAGAAGATGGTTCTGCGGGGCTTGAAAAGAATATACCTATTATTCCCGTAGAGGTTAAAAATCGAACCGGTGCAGGGGATAACTTTGCGGCGGGTTTCATTGCCTATCTTTACGAACATATAGAAAATAAGAATGATTTTGATAATTTATCAAATGAGGATCTCTTTAATTTAATGGTTGAATGCGGAAAATATGCAAGTGCTGCGGGTGCATTGAAGGTATCGACCGGAAAATCCCCTAATAAAGGTGAATTAGAAAAGTTTTACCAAAAATCTTATCAATAGATAATTTCTCCAATCAATATTTTATATTTTTTGTTGGTTTTTTGTTATTTTTATCAATATTGATATCTTTTTTATCTTTGGTTAGCTTAGGGCGGATTTAACGCCTCGGATTTATCTTTTTCATCCAGAAGAAGCGTTCGCAATATTTCGTAAATTTCAGTATATGATTGCTCAAAGAAATTAAATTGGTCAATTACAACCTCCTCGGAATGTTCCTCCAACACCAAGAGGATGAAGAATACCAGTCCTTCAATCTCGAAAGATTGAATAACTCCTGAAATCTTCGTAAACGCATCTAATCTATCACTAAATTCATATGTCTCTCGATTTTGTTCTAAAATTCTTTGCTGGGCAATCTCATATAATGTAAGAATTTTCTTTCGCATCTTAAGGGGTAAATGTTCCATAAAATAGGAACCTAACTCTATCCCATTTTGCTCGAAAATAAGAAGCGAAAGCACATTTTCCATCTTTTCCACTAAATCAAGGATGAACCGATAAATGGCTTCATGCTTAGTATAAAGCATTGATATTCCCTTAGAAAAGGCATTTATTATGCTATGGGTCTCATAAATGGTGGTTTCAGAAAATTCGATTTTAAATTTTGGTTGCCATGGTCGTAACAATTTTTTGATCTTTTTTGCATTCTTCTGTAAAGTAGGATCATCCCGGAGCCTTGGATCGAACTTATGAAAGAAGATCATGACGGGTACATCAAATTCGACCTCTTCGAAATATTCCAGAATACGGTTTAAATACAATTCGGTTTCATCAAATCGGAGGCTATCTTGAATATCAATGACATAGAATAATAGGTCAATCCCCGCCAGATACTTGTGTGTTTGTGAAAGATACTCGTCCCTATAACGTTTTTGACCGCCGTAGTCCGATTGATAAATCACGTGATCCATAAAACGCACACTGCTGCGCTCAATTTGTTTGGTTGGTTTTAATCCCTTTATTTCTTTTGGGATATTAAACCTTTTTTTCATCGCGGTTAGAATACTGGTCTTTCCCGCATTATCGATCCCCATAATTGCAATTTTTTTATTACTTACCATAGCCTTTCTCAATCTCGATTTGTATGTCCTAACATAGAGAGCTTCTTAAGTTTAATATTGCTTTCAATATTTAAAATTATTATGGAATGTTTTTCAGATCGTTTAATTAGGCAAATTCAAGAAAAAAAATCACTCATTTGTATAGGATTAGACCCTCGTATTGAGGAAAAAAATACCATACCGCATTTTATTCTAAAAAAGACACGAGAAATGTTTGATGATATTGATTTGGCCGATAATGAGGCTATATGGTTGTTTAATAAGGGAATCATTGATGCAACACATGATATAACCCCCATCTATAAACCTCAAATTGCTTTTTATGAGAAATACCATGCTTTAGATGCACTCAAAAGGACTATTGAATATATCCATAAAAAGGGTAGTTTGGCTCTTTTAGATGCCAAAAGAAATGATATTGGGTCGACTTCAGGGGCGTATGCGGAAAATGTATTTGAATATTTTGAGGCCGATGCAGTTACGGTTAATAGTTATTTTGGAATAGATGGTGTCAAACCATTTTTAGAATATGTGAGAAAAGGCAAAGGGATCGTTTTATTACTTAAAACTTCTAATCCTTCTAGTGGAGAATTCCAAGATCTTTTCAGTATTGAGTTACCTACAATTGATCCTAAAATTTCGGAGGTAAAGGCTTCCGATGTGCTTTCAGAAACTAAAAATACGCAGATTAAACTGGTTAGGAATTATATTAAAATGACCAGATTGATGAAAAAATGGGCATTAGATGAAGAGCTAGTTCCCGAAGATTCACAAATTGGGAAAAATGGGTATTCTAATTTGGCTGGAGTAGTGGGCGCAACCTATCCCGAACAATTACAAACAATTAGGAAGGAAATTCCACGATCATTTATTTTGATTCCTGGATTTGGTGCTCAGGGCGGTACGGCCAAGGATATAGTAAATGGTGTGAATAAGGATGGGTTAGGCGCAATTGTCAATTCTTCCCGGGG
>CAZEPC010000109.1:0-12508 GCA_964513765.1 uncultured archaeon | reverse complement strand
AAAAAAATTAAAGATAAAATAAGTAAAGATATGGAGAGTGAATTATAATAATGATACGACCAGAACGATTGAGTTTATTAAAAATTGCAATTCATGAGACCTCAATCTCTCAATTTCTCAACGAAATACCCAAATATCCTTATTTTCAAATAAGAGATTTGAGCGAGAGTGAATCCGGAAAATTTTATGAAAAAATGTACCATGAACGTTCGATTCTTAGTAAAGATATTGATATGTTAAATCATAAAGTAAATGAAATAGAAGAAAATCTTATTTCCTTATTCCAAAACTTGGAAATTGATCCAGATGATATAGAAAAGCCCCGAAATGATGAGAAATATGAGCTTGAGGTTGATAACGTAGAGGAGCTTGTTGATATTCTTCATGAACAAACTGAAAATGAGAGTAGAAGGGTAAAAAACTATTTTCAAAGTATAAAACAATACGAAAAAGACCTGGATTATACGTATTTTATTAAAAAGGCCATTGATTGGTTAAAAAAATTCTCAATTAACAGAGAAATATTAAAATGGTTTGATCAGTATGTGTTTAAACTATTTTTTATTGATAGAAAAGAATATGATAACTTTTTAGTTGGACTTGAGCATGAAGATATCCCCAGGGCAATCCAATCTGAATCAATAACCGAGGATAAGACTGTATTTTTTATTATTACCCATGAAAAGCATTCAGACCAAATTGATGAGATTGTAAATAATTTTGGTGGGGAGAAAATTGAAAATCTTCCAGATTATATTGATGAGGAAGGAATCAATACCGAATCCTTGGAGGAGGATATTGATTTCTACCTTAATAGAATCGAACGTTCCCAAGAACTTATTAAAGATGCTAAATCAAAAACCCGCCGCCTGAAATACCGGGCATTTTTAGAAATTTTAGAAAATATAAGAATTTATATTAGATTAGAAAGAAAATTTTATTCTAGTTCTCATAAACAAATAGTTCATTTGGAAGCTTTTGTTCCCAGAAAAGACCAAGATAAAATATGTAAGGAATTATTTCGGAAATTTGAACCCAAGATAAAGATTGTGGCAAAGCCCGTAAAAAGAGCATGCGCATATGAAGAGGAGGGTAAAAAAGGTAGTCAAGAGAGGAGAGAAGATTTGAAAAAATCCGACTTCAATGTTATTAATAAAATGATGGGGAGAAAAAAGAAGCAAAAAAGTGAAAAAGTTGAAGAGGTAGGCTATAAAAGGGAAGAGGAGGATATTTATTCTAATGAACTGGATAATCTGCCTTCCTTAGTTAAAACACCAAAGATGTTTAGGCCCTTTCGAAGGTTAGTTGATCTATAT
Source organism: uncultured archaeon (assembly GCA_964513765.1). Classification (GTDB taxonomy): domain Archaea; phylum Asgardarchaeota; class Lokiarchaeia; order Sigyniarchaeales; family Promethearchaeaceae; genus CAZEPC01. Next base: position 11,192 of record CAZEPC010000109.1, on the reverse strand, counting down.
GGTATACCAAATTACAGCGAAGTGGATCCTACTCCGGTCTTCGCATTTACATTTAGCTTTCTATTTGGGTTAATGTTTGGAGATGTGGGACATGGAATTGTCTTTGTGATAATTGGATTTATTCTTATTTTCCTATCGAAAAAACCTCACATTAAGGATTCTTTTAAAGATTTTGGTTATATCTTTATTTGGATGGGAGTTTCTTCCGTCATTGGTGGTTTTATATACGGAGAGTTTTTCGGTCATCATATTATTATAAATGGAGAACCTTTCGTGCTGTTTGCCAATCCTTTGGAAAATATAATAGATGTTCTTCAATTTGCTATTCTGATCGGAGTGGCTCATCTAAGTCTCGGCTGGCTTATTGCAGGCGTGAATTATATTCTTAATAAACGCATTTATCTCGCATTTGTAGATCCATTCTTAAAAATCGTCCTCATCTCCTGTGGTACTTATTTGATATTCAATTGGGGTTTTGAGATTATGGTGTGGCTTCAAAAGCCCTATCCGATTCTGCTTGCCTTAGTTCCTGCAATTGGGTTGATTCTTGGTAAACCAATCGGAAAAATCGTGTTTAATATAAGTTATCTCCAAGATGAAGATGTATCTGAAATGTTAGGCGAAGCCACGATTGATGTTGGGGAAACTTATTTGAGTATTCTTTCAAATGTTGCAAGTTATTCCCGAATTCTTGCCTTAGCTATGGCCCATATCGGTTTGATGTTAATGGTAACAACTGTTGCTGAACTCTTATCAGATATTCGTTGGATAGTCATAATTGGCGGGAATGCATTTGTTATTCTCTTAGAAGGGATTATCGCATCCATTCATAGTTTGCGGCTTCAGTTTTATGAGTTTTTCGGGAAGTTTTTCTTGGCAGATGGTGTGGCATATGAATCTGAGGAAGTTAAGAATGAATATAGCCTTGTTGAGTTTTCTAAAGTATAAAAAATCATTTTCTTTCCATTTTTTTGTTGGTTATCTAAATCAAATTCACACGGGAGTTGAATGAAATAAAAAGAAAAAAGGTGTTTGAACTAATACGGAGTATTCTTTCACTGGCCATTACTTTTCTCTCCCTTTATTTTCTGTTGGAAAATGTTGCCCAAATCCAACAAGGAGATTTATCTGGAAAAAGGATAGGTATGGTTATTTTATGTGCTCTGGCAATTTTCATTTTTCCTCTTATCTTTTCCCGTGGTAAACGGAAAATAAAAAAGCACCAAAAACGTAAGATTAAGAAAAAATCTACAAAAAAGAAATCGGATGATGCTTCTGAAGCATTAATGAAAAAGATCAAGAGGAAGGTAAAGTTGGATACAAATTATACGCCAATGATAATCCAAAAATGCGAAAACTGCGGGTTTGAAAACCCCGCAAAAACTGAAAAATGTTTCAATTGTGGAGAATCTTTAAAGTGACAAAAATATAACTCAAAAAGCCCTAACATCTGGGAAAATAAAATTTTTTATGGAAAAGAAACCAAGTAATAATTAAAGATGTGGGTTGCTAATTTAGCCGTCCTTTTTCTAATCAAATCACAAAAAAAGACGAACTCTCTTCATTGGAGAGCAATGCTTCCGTTAATTTATTTTAAAGATGTGCTTATGGTAATACTTGTATTGTTAGGTGTGGAAAAGTTCGCTCTTAACCCTGTCTATTGTAATACTCCCTATTCGCAGAGTCTTTATACCACTTTGATGATTTTTGTAATCTCTATGATGCTTTTTGATTATCACGGGACATCATTGAAAAAAAGCCTTCTTTATTCGATACTTCCAATAATAGATTTTTGCTTGGATTTAATTGCCTATCCTAAAATGCATATCACTTGGAACGATAATACCTTTGTATCTGGAGCATATTTTTACAGTCCCGAGAATAATCTAAAATATATCGCATTTGCGGTGGAATTAGCCCTTGCGATAGGATTATATTTTTATGATCGATATAATACCCCAAAAGCATTTGTGCGGATTGAAAATGTCAAAAAAATGCTAATTGATGAAATTAAGAAAGGCCCAGATGCTAAAACTGATGTGAAAAAAGCATCTCAAGAGAAGAAATCAAAACAAGATGAAAAAGATGAAAAAGCAGCATCAGATGTTTATTCTCCTTTTGCCGGATGGGTTTCACTGAAGAAGAATAAAGAAAATCTGGGCGTTTCTGTTGAAAAAATCCCATTCCAGCTCACATGGTATGATTTCATAGTGGTGATATTATTAGCTGCGCTTGCTTTGCCGATAATGCTCTCTTTTTATTTGTAAATCATGCGTATCTCTCATAACTTTTAATGTTATTCTTTTTCCTCAACTTCTTTATATATAGATAATTATTAAAAATAATAATTATTAAAAAATTGAGGTATCCTGATGAGTTTTTTAAATACTCCGCCGGCAAATGAAGAAGATAAAAGTGAGTTGGAAAACCTTTTGGAGACGGGTGATCTTCCTGAGGATCCAATCCCTGCCCGTTTAATGGGTAATAAAGTTTTAGTGTTCAATAAAGTCCATGGTTCCTTATTATATGGATTTAAACGATTTTATGGGACTCCTGTGGGTATTAGAAAGCCTAAGTCTCATATTTTTGATAATCCATTGGAATTAACCGTGTATGAGGCGTATTATTTGCTCCATAAGGGCATTATAACGCTCTACAAATTGGTGGGTGAGAAAAATCCCGAAACACTTTCTGAAAATCAAAGCGAACCTGTTTCTTTAGAGGAATTTAAGGAAATAATTGAGGTGGGGTTTCCACAATTTGATGCAAAATATGCGATTTATGAGGATTTGAGGGAGAAAAAATATGTTCCCCGTCCCGGTCAAAAGTTTGGGGCAGATTTTATTGTATACGAAAAGGGACCTGGATTGGGCCATTCAAGCTTTTGTATTAAGGTGCGATCCGGTAATTCTGCAAAAATAACCTCCTTAGATGTTGTCACTGCAGGTAGACTCGCCACAAGTGTGCGAAAAAATTTTATGTTAGCCAATCCCAATACTAAAACATATTACAAATTCAAATGGTTTAAGCCCTAATGAAAGAAAAACGGATAAAGGTGGCATTGGTCCAACCAAAAGTATGCCCCGATGATAATGAAAATCTTGACCATGTCTATTCTTTGGTTAAAAAGGCTTCACAACAAAAACCCGATATCATCTGTTTGCCCGAACGTTGGTTTTTTATCAATCCTTATGAGGCGAATGTGAGGGAAAAGATTCAGGATGAGAGGGGGATCCAGTATCAAAATGTTAAAAAATGGGCGTCTGAACTCCAGATTCCTATTATTTCTGGGGCGATTTGGGAGTGGAGGAATGGCTACGACAAACCCTTTGTTACTTCTTATTTCTTTGATGAAAGAGGAAATGAAATTGGCAGGCAAGATAAAATTCAGCTGTATAAGGGTGAGAGGAAAGCCTTCGAGCCGGGAAAAAAACTGAACATTTTCTCATCTCATGTTGATGATGAAAATAGATCGTTTGATTTTTTCTTTGCAATACTTATTTGTTTTGATCTTCATATAACTAATACTTTGTCCCATTTGTCGGTTAAAAATGGTGCAGAGATCTTGTTTAGTCCGACCTTAATTATCTCAAAAGGGGAAAGGAGTTGGGAGACTTATGTTCGATCCAGGGCCCTTGAAAACAGAGTTCCTATCCTTTCTGTTAATTCTATTATGGAATATAATGACCGGAAATTTCGTGGAAAGAGTAAAATCCTTAGTTTTCCAAAAGGCCCCATCTCACCGGTAAATCTCGATTATATCTGTTTGGATGACAGTCCACAAATATTTTTAAAAGAAATTGAATTGGAATTTCCTAATTACATTCGGAAGAAACGAATGCGGCAATTTGTGCCAGTCCATAATATTGAAGTAAAAAAATTTTAAATTTATAATTATTTTTGAAAGGGAAGAAAAAAGCAGTAAGAACAGTAGAGAATTCCTTATCCCCAGAGAAAGTCTTCTATTTCCTTAATGTTCTCATCTAAATCCTGACCCCATGCTTGAACGCCGCTATGGAACTTATTTCCCACCACGATTGCCCTTTGTTTCACTACCTCCCTTTTTCCTTCTAATGTTTGGAATACTACCGGTACCTTTCTTCTTGTTATTCCAAAGAGCAAGATTAATCCAGATGCCTCCCATGTGCAGAAGAAATAGTCATCTATTATTTTTAATGCATCTTGTATTTGATCGGCGGTCATAACCAATCCTTCTTTTGGAGTTACTCCCTTTCCAAGTCCCATCAAGGCACCTTCGTCTAGTTCGTGGATTTGGCTGATCTTATCCATATTCTTAACTTCGATAAGACTTCCCCTATAGGTATCATGTCCCCCATCCTCCATCATCTTTTTTACGGCACCAGATTGCCAGCCCGCATACAATTTATGTTTCTTTTTTGGATGTATATAACTCAAATCCGCCGGATGTGTGTCATTATAATGGGGCATCTTGCTTAATTGGTGCTTAAAAATGTTGCTACATACCTGGAAGTTATAACCCCTGAGAGAAACAATGTTGGTATCTTGTTGGAATGTTTCGTCTATTTTTTCTCCCAATGCTTTGTGATATTTATTTTGCCTGATTTTGAATCTTGAATTTATTTCACTTATACTGGGCCGACTCTCATCCTTAGGACTATACCAGTATCTCGTGGCCCGAATGGGGTTCTCCTCTCTCCGATCTATGAAATCGTGGTACCAGTCTTCATAGTCAAGTTCCACCAATTTAAGGTTATGTTTTCTGGCGATCTTGGCACCATTGCATCCATGGTCTGCTGATTTATTGGCAACTATACCTTGTAATTTTATAGGTGGTTTTTCCACTATTTTTGCAATCTCTTCATATTGCTCCGCTTGGAAATCGCCCGTGGAAAAACTCCCAGATCCGAAAATCAAATTCGTGGGTCTCCTTTCATCTGGCAAATTTACCAATGGGACAATGCTCGAATTTGCGTCATATTTCATATCATCCCATACATCCAAGCATTTGTTCCTTACATCGATCAAATCCAATCCTTTTCGTTCCCAAATCTTTTTTGCCAGATGGTGTATTTTTTTAATTCGCTCTTCACTATCTTCCTTAATTTCCTTCATGAAGTCTTCTATTTCCATATATATTGATCATTTTTCCGTGCCAAAAATCTTTTTTATTATTCACTTGTTTTATTTTAGTGATTTATACTAAATCAACAATTGATTAGTCTATAATCAAGAAATAATCAATCCCTAAGCTTGATAATTATGCATTCTACCTTTCATATCGCCCTTGGAATCATTATTGCTTCAATCACCCATATTTTTTATCCCTTGAATTTTTGGAGCTATGGATTTATCGTTTTTTGTGCATTTGGAGTTGATTTTGATATTTTTCTTGGAAGGTTTTTGGAGGAATCCAACCATCGAATGTTTTTTACTCATTCTTTGATAATACCTGCAGTAGGTTTATTAATGGGGTTTTTATTTGATTGGGTGTGGTTGATAATGGGTGCTATATCCTATCTTTCCCATCTCATCTTCGATATGGTTGATTGGAGCATTAATTTGTGGTATTTCCAAAAGATTCCCGTGGGATTGATGCTTTTGTGGAAAAAATCCGGCAAAATAGATATCGATAAAAAGATGAAAGAACATAAGAACCCAAGCTGGTTTTTCAACAAATTATATTATTCCCATTTCTTAATTGTGTTTTTAGAAGTTTTGGCTTTTGTGACTATGATTCTTCTAATTTTTATCTATACAATAGAATTTTGGTATTTTCTATTGGCGTATTTTGCATTATTATTGATTCATATGGTTGATTATTTTGAATCAAAAAGGCGTTTTCACGGTCATGATCCCAGATTTCGCCAAATTAGGGGGAATTAAAAGAAAATTTATAAATCCTCCCCCTTTAAATGATATGATGCAAACCACCCATCATTGGAAGGATATTTTCCAAGAGCTTGTTGATGATGTAGATTTGGTTCTTGAGATATTAGATGCCAGAAATCCGATTGGCACTCATAATTCAACGGTAGAGGATTTTATCGAGGACAACCATGTTAATGTAGAGCTGGTGTTGGTCCTCAATAAAATTGATCTCATCCCACGGGAATTAATCTCCGAGTGGTATCAATATTTCCAGAAGAAAGGTTATAAGGTTTTTTCAACAACCGCCCGTTATGACGGAGGAATTGTGAAATTGAAAAAGTTTCTGCAAAACCTCCCCAAAAATGAAATAAATGATGTGATGATTGTGGGATATCCAAATACAGGAAAATCATCCCTTATTGAATCATTGGGTAAACACAAAAAGAAAATTGGGATTTCATCTAAAGCCGGTTTTACCCGTTCCTTGATGAAAGTAAAATTATATCCCCATGTATTTCTTATTGATACTCCTGGAGTAATCCCTTTTGGAGAAACCGATGAAGTTGATATGGCTTTAAAATCATGTATGATGGCAGATAAATTGGATGATCCACTTTCGGTTGTGGAGGCGATCTTCAATCTCTTGAATGTAGTTCATTTTAATGATTATTATATATTGAATTTATCTAAAGATGCCAAAGTTGACGATCTCTTACATTCTCTGGGCAAAAAGTTTGGGATGTTGGTGAAAGGCGGTAAAATCAATAGAGATGCTGTTCAAAAAAGGATTATAAGGGATTGGCAGGAAAATAACTTAAAATATTATGTAGTGCCCCCGACTATGGATAAAAAGGAGAAAGAAAAATATCTAAAAGATGGGAGAGCAATTTCCTTTAAAAAAAACCCTAAAAAGGACCGAAAGGAAGGGAAGTCTCATAAAAAGCCCGTTAAAGGACCACAAAAGGGAATGATCCCTCCTTCGTTAGGAATACGAAAAAAAGACAAAGGAAAAAGGAAAAAAGATGAAGAAAAGAGACAAAGGAAAAAAAGATAGTTTAGAGTAAAGTTTAGAGTAAATTTAGTCCCTTACTTTTTTAGCACGCCCGAGAAATAACCAACAGAATAATCGCTGGGCTCTTCTTCTCCTGTTTTCTCAAAACTGGTATAATATATGATTTTTTCTGCATTTTTATATCCGAGTTCATTACCGATTGCAAGTAACGTACTTATTGTTTGGGGTCCGCATACGGAGGTTTCACGTGCTTTTTTATAGGTTTTATCAATATCCAAAGATAAAAATGCATCGATTACGGCCTCATCTCGTTTATATTGTGTATTTTTTACTTCTTTTCCCGCATTATATGGATCATCGGGCTGGTAATGGGTCATATCTGAAGAGGCAATTACTGCGATATCCTTTCCTTCATTCTTGGATTTTTCAATTGCCGCTGCGATTGTTTTCCCAATCTCTTTCAAAATATTAAGGTCCATAACCCCCACTTTAATTGGTAAAATCTTTATCGTTTTACTCGCTTTTTCAGCGGCATATTGCACAAAAGGAACTTGGACTTCAATGCAATGCTCTCTCCCATGAGGAAACCCGTTGAATGCAGAATCATCTTCGTGGATATTATCTGTTTTTTCCAAGATCAAGCTTGCCAAATTTGAATCTACTTTAATTTTGCCTAGGGGAGTTTCCCAATCTCCGTTTTTCATTAACCCAATTTTATTATAGCCCGTATGAGAAGTACCCAAGATTATTACAGTATCGGGAATTCCTTCCTCAAAGACCTTCTGTATTGAATGGGCTGCTGCAGGTCCAGAATAAGGATATCCTGCATGAGGAAACACCCCTCCTAACACTGATCTCTCTTTTATGTCTTGGCCCTTGGTATGAAAATCCTTTCCGGGGCCGTATTTTTGGTCCTTAAATGATTCTTCCAAACTTGATTTCAAATTCGACTTAAATCGGGGATAAAATCTCCCGGCAGCCGCGGCTTTACGAACAACCATATTTTTTTTCTCCTTAAAATTCTTTCAATTAATATATAAAAATTGTCCTTTATTTATTTTCAAGCTCGGCAATTTTTTGATCTTTTTGTTTAACGACACCTTTGAGCCTTCGGATTTTGGTTTGTAAATCTTGAAGCAGCTCCATCATGTTATCTCCACCAGACCCTCCTGGTCCTTGTGCCTTTAACTCTGCCAATTGGGTTTGGGCCTCTATTAACTGGTTATTAATGTTTTTAATCTGACTTTCTTTTTCTGCCAATTGCTTCTTGGTGGTCTTAAGTTCTTTTTTGAGTTCTGAGCCTGCTCCAGAGTCCGCTCCAGAAGAGATTTCTCTTATTTTTGGGGCACTAGGCCTCAATTTAGGTTTGGAAGGTCCTGAACCTAGGCTTGGTTGGACTTCTTCCTTTTTGGTGGCTTTTTTTAGTCTTTTATTTTCAGATTTTAGTCTCTCAATTTTAGTTTTCAAATTGTTAATTTTTTCGGTGCTTCCAAGATCTTTTTCAGGTTGTCCTTTTTGTACCCGTTCAATGATTTCTTCAAGCTTCAAATCCTTTTCTTTAATTTGTTTTCTCAGATTCTCTACCTCATTACTTAGACGATTATTTTCCGCCATCAATTCGGCATTGCTCATAGATGTATTAATGCTCCCGGATCCACCGCCTTCTTGTAAACTTTGTATGGTGTTCTGCAAGCTGTGTAGTTGTTTTTTTAATTCTTCATTTTCTATCTTAAGGGTACTTGCTTTGTCTCGAAAGCTTGCTAAATCCGATGAGTCGATTCTTCCTCCTCCCGATTCTTGCCCGCTTCTTATTTTCTTAATTGTTTCCTTCTGCCGCTCTATTTTATCTTCCATATTCGCGATGACCTTTTTGGCTCCTTCATCTTCAGAAAGATTGTTCATCCGCTTTCTAAGATCTTCAACTTTATCTGCATATTCATCTATTATTTCATCCTTTTCTTCTAATTTACCTTCTAAATCAGTAATTCTAGAGGGGAGGTTTGAATAGATAAAGAGCTTATTTTGCATTTCATTTAATTTTGCTTGTAATTGTCTAACTTTTAAGGCATTTCCCGATCCTTCTGCCTCCTGAACGGATGTGCTGGAATAGGATGAGCTAGAATCGCCTCCAAGCTCTGCCTCAAGCTCCTTTATTCTCTGTTGCTGTTGTTTATATTCCTTTTCCATATCCACTAATATCTCATTGTACTCTTGGATACGGCCTTTTAGCCCTTGAACTTGGGCATCCATTTCGATGATCTCGTCTTGTTTATTGTTAATAAGCTTCTGTAACCCGGCTATGACCGATTCTTTCGGCGCTTCCCCGGATTTATCTTCCCATAATTGTCGATAATCTGGCATTGGTTTTCATCAACCGAAGTAAAATTTATTATTAATATTGTTTTCTTCTACTTCTATTTTTATTTTTTGTTATATTTTTATCTTTTTCTTCTAATTATAACTTTTTTTCTTTCCTCAGAAAAATTTTATTGTTTTTGTTTGTTTGACTTAGTATGAACCAAAATGATTCTGAAAATTTGGATAATGAACAAATAGATCTGGTTTTAATTGGTCATTTTGCCATAGATACAATTGTTCTGAAAAATCCTTTCTCTGAATCACATTCTCTGGGTGGAGGAGTCACTTATGGATCCTTAGCTGCTAGTTGCTTCGATCCCGATAAGAAAATATGTATTGTTTCAAAGGTCGGGGCGAATTTTAATGAAAAATTCCTGAAATTATTTGCCAATCATAACATTGATACTTCACAAGTATTATCCGAGGGAAAAGATACTACTCAATACCTTTTAGAGTATCATAATGGGAGTAGAGACTTGAGCTTGCTCTCAAAGGCTGCCAATTTAAAGATCGGGGATATTCCAAAGAATTATTTGCAGGCCAAAGCTATCCATTTAACGCCTATTGCGGATGAATTCACTCCCGAATTTCTTAAATCCTTGGCGAACCATGAACTCACAGATGAGACGATTTTTGGGATCGATATACAAGGTGTCATTCGCGATTTTGATGAGGAAGGAAAAATTTGCATGAAAAAGGATGAAAAAACCCGAAAAATGATTTTCCAAATATTAGAACATTTTGGGGAAAGGATGTATTTCAAGGCCAGCGATAAGGAAGCCCAAGCTGTTGCTAATGAGAAAGATTTAGTAAAAGCAACCGAAAAGCTGGGCGAATCGGGGGCGAATATTTTAACTACTTTGGGCCCGAAGGGATTGTATTTCAAGGCTCCTGGGAAAGAAATCATAAAGATAAATGCATATAAACCAAAGAAAAAGATGGATGAAACTGGGGCAGGAGATTGCTTTATGGCGACCTTCTTGTTGGAAATGGGTGCTTTGTCTAATAAACAAAGAAATTTTGAAAATACCATCGAGATCTTAAAAAGAGCCTCTGCCTCAGCCTCTTTTCTTATTGAGGAAAAGGGACCCAAAGGTTTCAAAAAGAAAAGTGAAATATTAAAAAGAATAAAAAAGAATAAAATCTTGAAGTGATTTTTATCATTTCTCCTTAATGTTAAAGTTAGAGGAGAAATTTGAAAATGGATGATTTGATATGGCCCTAGATTTGGCACCAAATGCGGCTGGCTTTTTCATATTCAGTTCCCTTGAACTTCTTTTTATTCTTATTCCGTTAATTTTCTTTAAAGTTCAAGATAAAGATCTTAAACAAGAATTTCTGGGACGTATTTTTCCCTCTAAACGAGGATTCAAAAAGCGGATCCTAGATGTAATTATCGGGGTTGGCCTGGGCTTTGGTTTTTATTATTTAAGCAAATATCTCTCGCAAACAATTTATACCATTATTGTTGAATTCAAGGGAGAACAGTATTATCAAGATGCTGCTGCTGGCTCCGTCAACACTACACCGCCAAGTTTCTCCACAATAGAATTTGTTTTTTCAATCATTGTGATGTTCATATTTGTTGGACTTTCGGAGGAATATTGCTTTAGGGGGGTGTTGTTGAAAGAGTTTGCAAGGAAGAATCGGGCTTTAGGTGTTATTCTTTCTTCAGTTATATTTATGCTTTATCATGTATTTCCTGGAATAGTGCCTTGGATGACATTTCTCACTTTTTGGCCCTATTATTTAATCTTCGGGATAATTCTCTCATTAGTTGTGGTTTTAAATGATTTTGACCTTCTTATGGCCATTATTGCCCATGGAAACTTTAATGCAATCCTTCTGATTGTAAAATATATTTAATGAAATGCGAAAGCAGTTCCCATCCCTTTAGGATGGGGATGAATTTCGCACATACATTTAAATAGATAAACGCCTGAAAAGGCGAGTCGAGAGAGTGCGGGGAAAG
>CAZEPC010000108.1:0-12543 GCA_964513765.1 uncultured archaeon | reverse complement strand
GAAGTCAAGATTTACAATGAGATCATCAAAAATGTGGATGAGATCCTTCAGAAAAGGAAGATCAACAATTCTTTAGAAAATTCAATAAATTCACTCTTGGATAGGCTTATTTGCCATAATTAAATGAACTAATTGTCGCATTTTCATTATTCAATGAAATTAAGTATTTTACTTTATAATAAAATTGACATATAAGGAATATAGGGAAAAGAAAAAGCACTTTGAATCTTCTCTATTTTCTAAAGGAACTTTCCATTTTTCAATACAAATTTGGAATAATTTTACATAAACTATAAGTATGTAAATTTACCTTTTAAACAAAATACATAATAAATTAGTGATTTCATGAAAAATTCAAAAAGGTTACCAATTCATAAGAATTATACATCACTTTCCTCGATTAAAAAATCTTTATTAATTTGCTTGATACTCTTTTCTTATTTTTCCGCAGCTATTCAATTCAACATTGGTGGAGATTTAAATCATCAAAGTGAAATATCAACCCTTATGAATTTAAAAGAAACTGAAGATACACCAATTTCATCCAGTATAAGTTTTGGATCGGATTCTGAAATAGATAATTTCTTTCAAGGGAATGGAACTGATGGGCTTTCTTGGGAAAATGCCCATAATTTAAATAACACTGAGCTTAATGGGGATGAAAGTGAATCAATTAACTTTCAAAACACACGTAGATATGTGATTATTGAGAATTGTACTTTTATTCTTTCCGGATTTTTACCAATTCCAATCTCTCTTACAAATACTTCGAATATCCGAATAACAAATTGCACATTTGACCTTGCTAAAATTGGGGGGGGAATTCAAGCATCTAATTGTTCATTTATAGAAATGAGTTATCTTAATTTTTTGGAGAAAACTTTTGAAAACGATGATCCAGATGCTATAGTTATAGAAAATAATTGTCATGATATTTGGATTGAAAATTCAACAATTTTTGGCTTTTATGAAAAGGGAATCGATATACAACAATCATTTGATATAATGATATTTGACATAAATTTTAAAAAAATGAAGGCTTCCTCTATACAATTAAGTAATTCTTATAGAGTGCAAATTGAAAAAACCAATATATCCAGTCCTGTAATCGAGAATAATAGAGGGTTCACTTTTCAAAATGTGTTTCAAATTAATATTACGAATAACGATTTAGGAAATTGGTCAGTAGAGATAGATGCAAATTCCTATCAACTCAATTTTTCAACTGACGCATTGGCTAATTTGGTAAATGGTTATGAATTAATTTATTATGAAAATGAAACCGATATTACTAAAAGCTTTGATAATGAAAAGGTTGGCCAATTGATTTTGAACAATGTAAATTCATCCTTATTCGAAAAACTGAAGATTCATGAAACTTATGATGGGGTTCAAGTGTTTAATAGTAATGACTGCGAAATTAAGGACCTTGGTGTAAATAATTCAAATCATTTGGGGATGGTTGTTCAATATTGTGAAAATCTTAAGATAAGTAATTATACCTCTTGGAATAATAATTTTGGTGCAAGTATCAAAAACTCAAATAATATTACCATTCAAGATTCAAAGATAAAAAATAACGATACAAATGCATCGAATGATGGACTTTATTTTAGATCCGTAGAAAGGATTAACATTTTATCCAATTACTTTGAAAATTGTACTCTTGCAATAGAGTGTGTTAAATCTTATCCAACTCTATTAGAATTAAAAGATAATATTTTAATTTATTCCGAATTAGACCTGGGATTACCAAATGAGATTATTGCAGATAATAGTAATACTCGAAATGGGAAAAAAATCTTATTTTTCATTAATTGCTACAACGAAACTTATACTCTAGGAGAGATCTCAAATGCCTATTTCTTTAATTCATCCCATATGATTTTGAAAGATGGCTTTTTAGAGGGAGCAGGTGATTTTGTACTCATCAAATATTGTAGTTGGTTGGAATTTCGTGATTTTCAATTTCTGAATTCGTCTGATTATGCAATAAAAATGGTTGAGAGTAACCACATTCACATTCTAAACTCAACCTTTCAAAATGGAACCGGTGATTATATCATAATTGATGAATCATCAGATGTGTTGATCAACAGATGTGCTTTTTTGAATATCTCAACCGAATGGAAAAGTGCAATTTATGTTAAATACAGTGAAAATATAGAAATCATAGAGAATTGGTTTTTTGATATGTTTATGGGGTATAGAGACACTGGTGAAGGTGAAGAGGAATATACCACCGGTAATGTATCTTTAAATTACTATGGTTTCATTCAAGATTGTTTTTTCGATAATGAAACCCTTGATCATTTGGAGGATATTGACAATATCAATACTACAATTTTCGATCGGAATGCATTTGGTTCCATAGTCTATACTAATGAAATGTTGGTATTCACAGGTACTCAAACAGATGAAGGAGGAGACACGGGTACTAGTGAAAATACAGATGATGGAGATTCTGACCCAACAGACAATACCGGAGATACAGGTAATCAAGATGATGATCCGAGTGGATTAAGTCCTGGTATTATCGCCCTAATTGTAATTGTTTCAATTGTGGTGGTATCAACCGGTGTGTTTTTCTTATTGAAAAAAAAGCACATTCTTAGTGAAAAGAGTTCTAAAGAATAATTTTAAAGTGTATTTTTCACTTTTTTTATCCTTATTTTAATTCTATCAATTCAATCATTACTTTTAAAGGGTAATGATTATCTAGAGTAATATAGAATTGTTTAAATGTGAGAACTTTGAGAGAAAAAAGAATACGGATACTTAATACGGGAAAAGAAAAGAAAGAGGGTTTTGTTCTTTATTGGATGAGCCGAGATCAGAGGGTAAATGATAATTATGCCCTGTTGCATGCCCAAGACTTGGCGAAGCAAAAAAATACTCCCGTTGCTGTTCTATTTAATGTATTTCCTAAATTTCTTAATGCGCTACCGAGAACTTACGAGTTTATGTTAAAAGGCTTGAAAGAATTGCAACAGAATTTAGAAGAGCTTAATATACACTTTTTACTTATTGAAGGAGATCCCGTCAAAAATCTTGCCTCTATATTGAAAAATATACCCGTGAGGGCTCTAGTTTCTGATTTTTCTCCCTTAAGGGAAAAACAAATTTGGAATAGAGCTCTTAAAAAACTATGTAAAAATACCCAAACACCTTTTCATGAGGTAGATACCCATAATATCATCCCGGTATGGGAAGCTTCGGATAAAAAGGAATACGCTGCTTACACACTCCGGAAAAAAATCAAAAAAAGATTGGATCACTTCTTGGTACAAATCCCTGCTTTACAATCTCATTCTTGTAGCGGTAAAATTCAAGAAGAATGGAAAAATAATGAAGAAATTCCCTCATTGATTGAATTGAAATCCGATGATAATTGGAATAAATTTATTGCAAAAAAGAAGGATAAAATTAAGGAAAATATTGAAAGGATTAGTGATGATTATCCAAAAAAGGCTTTGTCCCATTCTTTGAAATTTATACCTGGGGAAAAAGCTGCCCATAAGGTGTTGGAGGAATTTTTGGAAAATAAAATAAATCGGTATAATGAGGAAAGAAATGATCCCAACAAGGATGGAACCTCTAACTTATCCCCGTATTTACATTTCGGGCAGATATCCTCTCAGCGGGTTGTACTGGAATGTGTGAAAATAAAAGATTTAGCCGGTCTTAAGAGTTCATTCTATGATGAAATTATCGTCAGGAAGGAGCTCTCGGACAATTTTTGCTTTTATGAGGAAAATTACGATAATTTCAAAGGGTTTCATGATTGGGCTAAAAACACACTAAATACCCATCGCAATGATCCGAGAAAATATAATTATAGTTTAAATGATTTTGAATTTGCTAAAACCCATGATGATGCATGGAACGCCGCCCAAATAGAGATGATCACCACGGGAAAAATGCATAATTACATGAGGATGTATTGGGCCAAAAAAATACTCGAATGGACATCTACACCCGAAAAGGCCCAAACAATCGCCATCTATCTAAATAATAAATACGAATTGGATGGGAGGGATCCCAATGGTTATGCGGGGGTGGCATGGTCAATTGGAGGAATCCATGATCGTGCGTGGAAAGAACGTGATATATATGGGAAAGTCCGTTACATGTCCAAAAATGGATTAAAACGAAAATTCGACTTAGAAAAATATATGAACACTTATTCTTCCTTAAAATGAAAGGCTACTCTGGTTTTGCCTTTATTATATTTTTTTACCCCTATCATTTCTCCACTAAATACTACTATCAACAACCCTTCAACAAGTTTTAATTGCTTATTTGATTTCTTTGTTCAAATGAATATTAATTCAAAAAGAAATGGGTTAAGGAGATTGTTTTTGATTTCCTTATTAGGCCTAATGGTTTTCCAAAGCCTCAATTTTGCAATTTATAGCTCAGCAGAGGAAGCAACCACAGGCAATTCTGTGATAATTATGATCGGGGATGGAATGGGACCTGAACAAGTTGAACTAGGAAGACTTGTAGAGTATGGGCCTGATGGAAAATCGATTATAAATGAATTCCCCAACGAAAACACCATTGGAACCGACAATATAAATGGATGGACAACAGATTCTGCAGCATCTGGAACTGCAATCAGTTCTGGAATTAAAACAAAAAACGGAAGAATAGGCACGAACTTTGATGGTTCGTTAAATACGACTAATATTTTAGAAATTGCAGAAGAAAATGGGTATAAGACTGGAATAGTGGCCACATGTCACATCACCCATGCAACACCTGCTGCCTTCTTGGCACATAATGGAGATAGAGGAAACTATAAAGAGATTGCAGCGGATATCGGACAATCCGGTGTTGATTTAATTTATAGTGGGGGGAGTAGCAATGATTACTTTGGAACTCAAATTGACACAATAATGAATAAGGGATATAATTTCATTGAAAATAAAAGTGAATTCTTATCTGTAGATTCCCTTTCCACGGTTGGCTTATTTAATGATGGAGCTCTTCCTCGCGAGAGAAAACGAAATATCACACAAATTCCCTCCCTTTCTTCTATGGTGGAGAAATCGATCAATTTATTGGATTCCTCTGATTCGCCGTTTTTCTTAATGGTTGAAGGATCCCAAATAGACTGGGCCGGGCATGATAATGATCCTGTTTATATGGCACATCAAATGATTGAATTTGAAAAATCTGTCCGAGTTGCAAAAAGTTATGCGGAAGGAAAAAATGATGTGCAATTACTTGTTACGGCAGACCATGAATGCGGAGGACTTCAAGTGGGAGAATATAACTTTGAAACTGGAACTCCTCAAGAAGACGATTCCATTACACAAAATCGGACCAAAAGAACCCAGCGGGTAAATGAAATTGAAACCTCATTTTCAACAGGAGGTCACACAGGAACAGAAGTCCCTCTAGTAGGCATGGGGCCTTATACAGACAGGATAGCTGACGCAACTCATCACCTTGATACATTCGATATGATGAGACTCGCGATTGAAGGACAAACTGGCCCTGTTGGTGAAGGGTTTTATGATGGCTATTTCAATCCATTATGGCTCTATATCCCTGGAGGTATTGCTGTGTTAGCAGTCTTTGGTTATATAACCTATGTTGTTGTCAAAAAGATAAAAGCAAAAAGACAATAATGGCAATTAAGATTGAAACAGAAAAACCTTGGTTTTAATCCCAACTGGGAATAAACGCTTTTTTCTCCTTTTTTCTATTCTTATGAATAAGATTTTTTAGGGACTGATCTAAAATCTTCCTAGCGTCTATGAATTATATGAAAAAAAAGGTGAGTTTTCCTTCGATGGGGGATGGCAAGGTTGCATTTTCCGCACTTTTTGATACCGTTCCCGGACTTGAGGTATTCGACCCTCCCTCGGTAAATAGGGAGATAATTAAGCTGGGTGCCAGATATAGCCCGGAGTTTGTATGCTATCCCTTTAAAATCACTTTAGGGGAATTTATTTACATGAACCGAAAATATGGAATAAACACCTTTCTTCAAGCCAGCGATTGTGGGCCATGTCGATTCGGTTTTTATGCTCCCGTACAAGAGAGAATTCTCAAAGATTTGGGAAACGAAATTGAGATATATCCTCTTTTCCAAGAAGATCTCTCCAATGCCAAATGGTTAGATTTATATTATCAGCTGCTTCCTTTTGGAAAAAAGTATTTTAATTTGGTTGATGTAGCATATACAGCCAGAATGTTTTTTTTAAAATGCATGCATTTGGAATATATCAAACGGGTTTCCTCGCTGGTTAGATGTAGAGAGAAATATAAAGGGGATACAAATAGAATTACCAAATTTCTTTTGGATAAATTACGCAAAGAGAAAAACATCATCAAACTTTGTATGTTTAAAGATTTAATAAAATCCCGTTTTCGCAAAATGGAGATTGATTGGGATTACGAGCCCTACCGTGTCTTTTTTACGGGGGAAATCCATATATCTTTAGAAGATTTTGCGAACATGGATATGATTAGGAAACTGGGTGATCTAGGCGTCGAAGTTCATTTGGGCAATACCATTTATGATTGGGTCAAATACAAAGCCCATATAAATCCCCATCGTACAAAATTAGCCAATATTGCAAAGCCCTTTATTCCTATAGATATAGGTGGAGAGGCACGTTGGGTAATGGGAGATTATATTACATGCCAAAAAGAACATTTTGATGGGTTTATTTATGTGTATCCCTTTACTTGCATGCCCGAGAATTCGGTACGAGGGATAATCGAAGGACAAACACCCGATAGGTTTTTCTTACCCGTCCAATATTTCAGTTTAGACGAACATTCTGGGTATGAGGGACTCCGCACTAGAATCGAGGCGTTTTTAGATTTGATGCAGTCAAATCGAGAACACAACCCATATTTTCAAGGTGCATATGAAAAACCAAAAATCCTCAATGAAATTTGGGGTCATGGTTGCAAACAAGAGCGAGATAATGGAAACAATCCATTTCGCAATTTTCTCATCAACAAAATGTCCAAATTCTATCAAGTCACCGAAAAGTTTGGAACAGATGAGTTCTATCATGTCTTTCCTTTATACAAACGGATCTTGAAAATCTCAGCCTTAATTATTTCCAGTATGATATTTTATGATGTTGGACTCAAGGATATTATTAATTATCTCACCATGTTTGTAAGGTTTGTTATAACGGGACAATTACCCAATTTATCTTTATCATAAATATAATATATTGATTACATTAGATAAATAAATAAATTATAGAAGGTATAAAGGAAGCAGATAGATATCTTATAATAGAGGGAATTAATATATATAGTTAAATAATGAAAGAATTGGATCCCGAACAATTAAAAAATATTAGCACTAAAGAACGAGAAAAGATAAGGCAGTTAATTGAGAAAATTAAAAATAAAAAAGAAGATATATATGGGTTAATCATTTTTGGAAGCTCGGTCGATCAACTTAATTATAAAGACCTTGATCTAAGTATTGTATCAGATCCCGATATTTCCATCAAAACTCAATTAGAACTAAGGGTATTTTTACCTGAAAAATATGATATTCATTTTTTTCATAATCTTCCATTATATGTTCAACATGAAGTCTTAAAAACAGGTATAATTATATATATGGGTAATTATAACAAACTTTTCGATGAATGCATGAAATCAATAAAGGATTGGGCTCTTTTTGAACCACATTTTAAAAAATATCTCGAGTTGATTAAAAATTATTGAAAAAAAAATACTTCTTAAACTTGAAACTTTAGAAGAATACGTAAATAAGATTCCTAATATTCTTCCAGACAATGAAGAAGATTATTTAGATGATTTTGAAAAAAATATGGCTGTGGAAAGAATTCTTCAAATTTCAATTGAAATTATGATTGAAATTGCATTGCTATTGATAAAGTTTCTAAAATTAGGTGTCCCCAATGATGAGATTAATGCGTTTGAACTCTTAAAAGATCATCTGGAAGGAATTGAAAGATATAAGGAGATGAAAAGGTTTAGAAATGTATTGGTTCATCGCTATGAAGGAGTTGATAATTCCATAGTTTTCTATAATGCATCAAAAAATCTTGGAGACTTTTTCAAATTTATATCAGAGATAAAAAATTTACTGCAAAAGAAACAAATATAGCAAAGATATAACGTTTTTTTTAAAATATTGGTTAAATGAATTCATTGGACAGATAGACATAGGAAGCAAATTGAATTTTCAACATAAAAAAGAGAAACGCTCTTTTGCTTAAAAACAATAATCTACAAAGATTTTAATTCTCAAAACCAATATTTTGATATTATGGATTATAAACAAAATCAAGATGACGAATCTCTCTCTGAAAATAAGCCAGAGGGAGGGGAAGGCACAAAAGGTGAAGATTATCAAGATTCTTTGGTAAAAATTCATCATAAAAAATGGGAAATGGCCTCAATAAATATGGGGAGCTTGGTGGTCGAACTAATCCAAGGGGTACTCAGTATTTCACTTTTCTATTTTTATGAACAAGTATTGGGATTACGTTCGATCCTTGCGGGAGTTGCAATTACAATTTATGCGGTTTATGATGCGTTCAACGATCCCTTGGTCGGACATTTTACAGACAGGGTATTTCCGTGGACTAAAAAATGGGGAAGACGGTTTCCGTTCATTGCTGCTTTTTTTATCCCTATGCTAATTGGATTCCTTCTAATTTTTACTCCCCCAGATTCTGTTCAAGGAGATGACTGGACATTATTTGGCTGGTTAATTTTTACCACATGTTTTTTTGATACGGTGGAATCATTCTTCACAATTAATTATTGGGCTTTAGAACCTGATAAATTCAGAGACGAAGACGAAAGGAGAACATTGGGTGTGTTTGAGGTGTTATTTGGATTTCTGGGCGTTGTGGTCTCCTTTTTGGTCCCCCCTATGATAATCAATGATGAAGTCGTGAGCACATATGCCACCATGGCGTGGGTATGCGTGGCAATTTCATTTGTTGCTTATATTTTTCTATTACCTGGCGCCAGAGAGGATCAAGAAACAATTGACAAATATATTGAACATCATGATGAAGAACAAAAAGATTCATTCTTTAGATCTTTAAAATTCGCACTCACGCATCATAACTTTTTGGCCTTTCTCATAATGTATATCCTTTATCAAGCGATGATTCAGCTCATGCAAGGTTCTACTCTCTATTATGCTACTTTTGTATTAGGTGAGGGCGAAGACGTAGTAACTTTCCTTTTACTCATGTTTTTTTTAGGGGGCTTAATCTCAATACCCTTTTGGACTCGGTTTGCGAAAGGGAAAATAAATAATGGGAGTAATAGGCGTGGCTGGCTCTTTTCAAGTTCGCTTATGGTTCTATTCTCGGTTGTTTTGACTTTTATGACATCTCTAGCGGGAGCTATGAGTATTCTCTTTTTATATGGATTGGGTTTTGGTGGATTTTGGGTCTTGACTACTCCGATATACAGCGATGTAATTGATGAGGCTGTCGTTGAACAAGGGAAAAGAAAAGAGGCTATTTATGGGGGACTGAGGCAATTCTTTGTTAATTTGGCCAGGGTAATTCAAGCATTAACCCTTTCAATTGTTCATGAGTTAACTGGCTTTGTGGAGGGAGCAAATACACAATCAGCCTCGGCAGTTCTTGGTATAAGACTTCACTTTGGTCTTTTGCCTGCGCTTTATCTCTTGATTGGGATAATTGTATTCAAAAAAATTTTTGATCTTTCAAAAGATCGGGTGCAAGAAATCAAGAAGGAGCTACTTAAGTTAGGATTATAAACAGCTTATCCTTGATTAATGCTTTTTTTCTCTTTTAATTTCCACGTTAGGACGATTTTTTGTTCTCAAATAATTTCACGACTTCTTTCTCTCTTAGCAAGCCCCAAATAACCAATGAAATAAGTATGATGATACCAGGGCATACCAATATGAATGATGCCAATCTCTGCCCTACATTTTTCCGTGTATATAATAAATAGGCAATTCCGAATAAGAAAATTGCTATTGCATAAACTCCAACCAAGATTATTATTAGATTTTGGCTCACAATCTCTCTTACCACGTCTTCATCTAAAAACATCCCAACAATGGGATCTATAGTAATTGAAAGAATAATTGCGACAATGAGCATTATTGAACCCAAAATGACGAAATATCCCGATGCGATTTTTAGTTTTAATTCGCCCTTATTATCATCGTAGGAGTTCTTTTTGGGAGTATAATTGGGCGGATTAAAGGTAAAAAGTGCCAAAATAAAAGGTCCGAAAAAGAAAATGGTAAAATATGTAATCGCGCCTAAATCTGGTTCGCCGGTGCTCCCCACAATGGCAAAATATATAATAAATATGCTCACAAATGTCGTAATAGTAACATTTAGTTTAGTTTTTTTTCCGGTTTGATCAGCTTGTTTCATAAATTCATTAAACAAAAGAAACATAATAAGCAGCAGTCCTATTGATATGAAGAGAAAGATATCGGATTCATATCGGGTATAAGAGAGATTTTCCTTTAGCTGTTCAACTGTAATCTTGAATGGATCATTGAGAGGGTAAGGCCACACGCGCTTATTTTCAAATGTAATATCAACCGAAAAGTGAAAAAGCCCCCCCGCGATCATAAGTAGATATACCCGCCACCAAGGGAGCTTCATTTGACTATTTGGTCCTTGGTCATACAGCTGAAGAGTCTTAAGATCAAACGTAAAGCGCGTGAGAAATGTGTAGATTGGAACCATCCAAATGGCGTAAATGGGCCAGCCTAATATACTGTGTCCCAGTCGATACAAGGGTTGGTAACCAAAGGTTTGGGTACTGGCAAAATCGGGCCCCAAATATGCCATAAGGGCAAAGATCAAGGCGTGCTTTCGTGTAAACCGTTTTGGGTTCGTATTATATAATAAAAGAGCAAATAATGTTCCAGTTATGAGATGGGCAATACCGGGCATATTGATTCGTGAATTTCCTAAAATCGCATATTATTAAAACTATTTCTAAGATACTCAATAATTGGTTAGGGAATAAGGGATACCTATGATAATTTTTAAATTGCTCAAAAATAAGATATTTATATGGAAAAAAGCAGGAAAAACCAATCACGAAAACATTACGAGCGCTTTCCATCAATTGATATCATCCGGGGAGTTGCTATATTTATGAATGTGTTTGTTCACATCTTCACAGACGTTTTTAACATTGCTCCAATAACCGATAACCTATTTGGTCAGCCTATGAGCATTTTACTCCTATTTGTTGCAATTGGGTATTTTGGCTCCTATGGCTCTCTCTTTATCCTTATCTCAGGAACTGGAAATGTGGTTTCAATGCATAAAGGGATCCAAAAAGGCAAATCTATCACAACCGTCATCAAAAAACAAATCATTGGCGGGTTTTTACTCCTCATTTTCTCATTTTTGGTGGAGGGAGTGCTTCAATTCTATGGATTTTTCGGCACTTTCTTTGGAATGAATAATCGTCCCTATGACCCCTATCGGGCAGTATGGCACGCATACACTATGACACCCGTGCATTGTCTTGCCGTTTCAATGATTGTCACCGGTTTTATCCAATACTTCCTCTTTCAAAATGAAGGGCATAAGAAGTATCTAAGAAATATATTCATATATATTATATTATCAATTATCGTAGTAGGAAGCAGCCAAGCAGTTTGGAACTTCATAAAGACCATCGGTCCCGAAGGGTTTCCAAATGCTCACATGGGAGAAGGATTTCCTGTAGATTATAAGGTGTATATGCCACCCCCTGATGCAAAATTTGGCGACTTTTTTACCTATTTCTTTATGGCAATTGCTGCGGGATCGAATCATCCCATATTTCCCTATTTAGCAATGGCCTTCGCGGGGAACATTTTTGGCATTTTACTCATTAAGGCAAAAACTGAGAAAGATGAGGGAAAAAAACCCAATATCCACACTCCCAAATATTGTATGTATGGGGCAATCATTGTATTTGCAATCGGGGTTTTACTTATTCCTATTTTAGGGGTTGATTTCGAATCGATTATCCCTGTTGATAATGTGGGCGATATTACGGGAATTAATAATGGAAAATCGGGCTTTTGGATCCCGTGGTGGTGCTTTCTCCTGGCGGGTCAAATCTTCGTTGTTGCTTTTTTAATCAGGATAATTGAATACCGGGGTAAAAGCGAGGATTATGGAAAAAATTCCTCATTATTTAGGAGATTTGGGATACCTGCCTTTTCTATATACGCATGGCATCGCTTTTGGGCGATCCCTGTGGTCACGTTCTTTTCTTGGTTGGCAGGTAATCCTTCATGGGAAAGTGGCTCTATAACGGGCACATCGGTAGATTGGTATTGGACAATTATTATTATTTTGGGGACCTGGGCATTTATCCATCTTTTATTAAAATTATGGGAGAAAATCGGGTACATCGGCGGAATCGAATGGATGATCGGGACTTTAGCCGGTCTTATCGGAAAAGATTACAGAAAAAGTAAAGGTACCGCGAAGGAAAATCCACACTGGTGGAGGTTGGGATATATTGATATGGATCCCCTATTTTATCATCCAAATTGGATTG
>CAZEPC010000107.1:0-12671 GCA_964513765.1 uncultured archaeon | reverse complement strand
ATGGATTATAATTCTACAATCATATAACCTTCGCCAGCATCACTCTTTACAAGTGATACCAACCGATAATCATCTTTCAAACCTGCTTGATAGAGAAATTTGTTTCCACGAAGCTTAAACATTCGTTTAGTGTATTCATCGGGAACTTCCGCCTTAACAATATTCCCCTCTATTGCGATTTCGCTGTCGGGAATTCGTTCCTCCAGAAATTGTGCCATTTGTTCAACGAACTTTTCATCTTTAAATCCGAATCGTTCGGTATCAATTACATATTCATTTGTCATAGGTTTGAAAATGAACATAAAAAAATAAAATTTCCTTTTTTGAAAGAGGGACAATATGAAAAAAATTCAAATCAGATCCCACTTTTTTAAAAAAGATTACCCTTTGCGTTCCCGGAAACGGCTGGGTAATTCAGGATAGGTTACATTTGAATTTCCATTCTTTGATTTTCTGTGTTTTTCTTTTCGATATTTTTTAATAAAATCAATCATATTCTTGATATCCAACAATCTTTTTCGCAACGTAATTTCCGTCACTCCCATTATTTTCGCGATCTTGGCTTGTGTGGCATGGCAACATTGATCCTTAGCAGAATAATAAAGGGCAGCTGCCACAATCCCTTTAGGATCTAATCCAGAGAAGGTGTATACTTTCTCATAGAGACGCAGAACGTGATGTGTTTTAAGTTCAACCCTCGAAGGTAGTTTTAAATCACAGATCGGTCTACTTACAAGATA
Source organism: uncultured archaeon (assembly GCA_964513765.1). Classification (GTDB taxonomy): domain Archaea; phylum Asgardarchaeota; class Lokiarchaeia; order Sigyniarchaeales; family Promethearchaeaceae; genus CAZEPC01. The sequence goes on along the minus strand of CAZEPC010000107.1, from coordinate 11,931 downwards.
TTTCGGTTGTATAACGGGAGATTGGAATCTAAAATTTTCCAAAATAACTTGATAACAATTATGGATGATTCTTTGAGGTACTCCAGAATGTTTACTGATCTTATCTATAGGTCTAAACACATTTTCTTTGCTGGTCAAATAATAGATTACAGCAGTCACCATCCCTTTAATACTTCTTCCCTTCAGAAGATTACGCTTATAAAGCCTCTTGTAAAGATCGGCAGAGGATTCTTGGATGTAAGAAGGAAGAGCCAGCATCATTCCCAGCCTCCTAATCTCAGAAATAGCCCTTATTAAGTTCCTTTGCCTCCAAGTATACCGAGTGTCCCATCTTAAAGCATGTCGCAATACCCCACTTCTTGCATTTTCCTTTTTGACAATAGTTGCCATTTGAATATCCGGAAGTAAAGGATTAATAGGGACCCCATGATGAGTCTTATTGTTCCGCTCTTCCTGTCCGTATGCACGGGCACCATGGCTTGTGTATAATACCTTATCCTCCAATACCACCCCACATTTACTACAAACAATCTGCCCCCTTTCCTCATCAAGAATAGGACAATGAATTAGATTTTTCTTCTCCAAACCTTTTTTATTGCTCTTGGAATGTGAGGAAAACCTATTTCTATTGAAATCTAATCTTGAGTTTAATTTTGATTCTTTTTGTTCTAACCTCATTTTTATTCGCTCCCTTTTTCCTGAACCTTTAAACCACATTTCAATGGTCTATATCTGTAGTCTCTATCAACAATCTACATCTATAGTCTACATTTTTAAAAATCACCATGTTTGCAATACCTAAATTTCAAACAATAAAAGTAACAACTAATTTACCACAATTCATTTTCAAATCTTTTAAGAGCACCTAAGAACTCCTCTTCCAGTTTAGAAGAAAATTCATCAAAATATGATTTCCTTCCATCCCAATTTTGGATATCTTCAATACTATAATTGTCAAAAAAAGCTTTTACAATTTTCTTGATTTCTTCCTTCACTTTTTTTGGTTTTTGATTTTTTGATGAATTTACAATAAATTTGCAGTTATTAAAAATAAGAATATAGTATCGGTAATCATGAAGTTCAATGCTTTCTAAACTGCTTTTCGCAACTTTCGTGGCAAATGAATTAATTGCACTCATTAGACCCCCGAATAAGGTTGAATCTAAGTTTTCTGACTGGGTGTATTTGTATAAAACGATTCCAGCTTCGTTCATTATCCAGAGATCTTTAATATATTGGAACATCTTTCATCAACCATTAAATGACCACCTTATAGTTTAAAGGCCAGTTTTTATAGTATTATAATGACTAAGCTAATTCCAAAATATAAATTTAATGAATTGAAAACATTCATACGTTTTTTCTATAAATATTCCAAACCCATTAATGAGAAGATCTCAATCGTTAATATATCTAGAGAGGAAAAGAAAAATAAGCGAAATTTCTTCTAAACGCTAGTAAAGATTTTGGAAAAATTTATTGTGATTATTATATAAAAAATTTAAGTAAAAAATATGAACTAATTATGAAATCCTTTCAATTGTTTTTTAAAGTTAGAGATTTCAACAATTTTGGATTATGTTTCTTTAAATCATCTTTAAGTTTTGGAAACTTTTTAATCGCTTCTCCAATTTCAACGGGTTCTGGACCTGCTTCATTATACTCTCCATTTTTCATGTAGGGTCGTGTATCTAAATCCACTATAATTTTATCATCAGGATTTAATGATTGCAACCATTCCGCATACATTTTCTTATCCCATCTTCGGAATGCTAAGAGCAATTCGAAGTTATTGGATATGCCCTCAAAAGGGGATATTCCATTCTTTACACAATCTCTGGCTTGAACCATCGATTTTGCACCAGCAAATGTACCTTCAGGGTGAGCATGAGTTCCCCCACCCGCTTGAAAAACAATATCGCTTGTGGGTTCATCACCATCAGGATTCATAATCTTAGCAACATCCCACATTACCGTAGCTTTTAACCCACCAGATGCAATGGGCCGCATTGTTTTAATATTTCCTAAAGGTCTTGTACATCCTTCTAAATTTTCTAATACGGTTTTGAAATCCCTTTCCATTTTGCCTTTCGGTGCACCAATATGGAATTGATCAATCCCTGCTAAGCGTGCGATTAATGACCATACTTTCATTGAGATTCCATGGCGTAAATCGATTTGTTGTCCATCAACAACAATTTCCGGATAAAGCGTTTGAGCTCCATGCCCCGCTCGATGTCCATGTAAGATCATATTGGGAAACTTTTTCCTAATTGTCTGGACTGCAGTGATCCCCGTTGCAAGTATATCAATCATCAAACAATTTCCCCCATGATCCCGAATAAACTCACCTCTTTTTATCATTTCATCTATATCACCAGAGGTAATATTACACACATATACTAATTCTCTCCCAGTCTTTTCTTGAATTTCTTTAGAATGATCAAACACAAGTTCTGCACGTTTGTAAAAATTGCAATATTCCTGTGAAGTTAGATTCTCATCATCTTTTACGACATCTAGGCCTCCAAGATATGATCTTTTGGCGGTTTTTGCCCAATCATGCTCGGATAATCCAGTTTTTGGTTTAACTATGGTGCCAACGGTAATTTGATCGCCCAATTTTTCCACAATTCCTTCATTCCCTAAGGAGGGACCATCAAAACTATTTACATAATCATCGGGAAAATCCAAATCTTCTAATCTTACTCCCCATGCCACGCTAGTCATTCCTGTATAATTTCCCATAACCACACTTAATAATTGCGGAATATTTCCATACTCAAATCCTTGTTTGGGGAATGCGATTCCCATCATACCTGTTTGAAAATTAAGACCAATAACCTTCCCTCTTAAGGCTTCCATGTTTTGCTTGGATTCTTCATCCATTTCGCTTGGGAGGATTGTTTTCAAGTCGGGATCCCAAGTCCCAGTACTCTCTTCTGCAGCAATTTCTAAAGCCACTCTAAATAATGCATATTCTCGGGGCCACCCTTCCCGAATTTTAGGGGAGGTACTTACAAACATTATAATGAAATCATTTCTATAATCTTCATAACTGAATTCCGATGGATTTTCAACAATATAAGGGCCTAAGCGATGTCTCATTTTTTTATCGACCATCTCCAGATCAGGAGGGGCGAGTCCATAAGCATCATATAAATTGACGTGTTTAATAGGTATATTTACTTTTTCGGGAAATGCAATCCAATTTTCTATTTTTGCCATTTTTTTCAACTCTATTTTATTTTTTCTGAATTAAGAAGTATATATTATATATGCATAAACAATGCTTCTCAATTATTATCATTTGAGATGTAAAAAAGATATTTCCAAAAAAAAAGTATTAAATCGAAACCATTTTGGTTAGAAGAAGGTTTCTTCGTTTTCTAAAATTGTATATGCTTCACTTAGGAATGTATAATAATGCCGGAAGGTCATATGGATTTCAGAACTTGGAAAGATTCCCGCTTCAGTAATAAGTCCATTAATCAATAAACGATTAACCGTTTCAAATGCCGGATTAAGGATTTCAAGATTCTTATTGGGTACTTCATCCCAATCTTTTGTTATTTCCGTAATTTCCCTCATTTCAATTTTTTCATAACTCCCATATAGGGTAGAAGGATTATATTTAAGCAACGGAGTTGCAATAAAGAGGGGAATGTGTTCTTCCTCCGCAACAAGGGCAAGTAATCGGGAACCAATTTTATTTAGAACAGTCCCCTCAGAAGTAACAGCATCAGCCCCAATAATCATAAGGTCTGTTTCAAGATTCTTCGCTGCCCATCGCATTGCACTATCAACCACTTGAATCACTTCAATGCCATGATCTGTGAGTTTTTTTGCGGTGATTCTTCCTTGATAAAATGGCCTAGTTTCAGTAGAAACCACTTTAAATTTCTTTCCTTTATTTGCTGCTTCTATTAAAATTGATTCCACAATGGAACTATGACAATGTGTCTGGATTACAAAATCTTCATCATCTTCAGGGATTAAACGGGAACCAAATTTTGCAATATGTTTTTTGGAATCTCTCATAATTTGAAGATACTCATTCCCATAGATTTCTACCATTTTTGCGATATCTTCATCTATCCCTTCCTTTCTATCCTTATGGATTTTTCCAAGAATATAAAGAAGTCCATTTCTTAGGGCAGGTTCCGTGTCACGGGCAGAAGATAAAAGATGTTGGGCTTCAAACAATGTTTTCATAAACTCTTTTTCTTCCATTCCCTCATGTCTTTTTGCAAAGTCAATAAATTGCTTTACTCCATAAATTGCGATATGGGTAGCCCCTTGGACTTCCAGATCCGTAATTTTCCGGGCAGCTTCAGTTATTTGCTTCATATAGTTCGATCAAACTCCATTTTATTACATTAATTATCTTTAAATAGTGTATTTATTCACACAAATTAAGCATGCGTATTGCTAAATGTGCTGCATTTTTCCCATTGTCAATGCCAACAGTCGCTACTGGGACACCAGGGGGCATTTGTACAATTGAAAGTAAAGCATCCAATCCACCCAATTTAGCACTTACTGGAACACCAATAACCGGTTTCTCGGTTTTGGCTGCAACCACACCGGGCAATGCTGCAGAAAGTCCAGCCACACATATAAAAACTTTTGAATCAGTACTTTTCACATATTCTTCTAATTTATCTGGATTTCGGTGAGCTGAAAGAATTTCAAGCTCATAATCTATTTCCTTCTCATCCAATACAGTCTTCACTTTATTATAAATCGGCTCATCGGAAGTTGAACCAGCAATTATACTAATCAAACTCATGTTATTCGTAATGAGTAATGTTTTTACAAATAAAAAGTTATTACATAAGTTTCATCATATTTTAATATATAAATGTTCTAAATGCCAAGAAACCTTAGACTTATGGATAATAATTCGGAAGGAGGTAGAAAAAATGAAAAAAAATCAGACAAATGATAAAGTTGAGACAGTATTTGCATATCTTCTAACTCTTATTCTTAAATTTGATGAACAAGCCCAATCCCAGAAACAGCATTTTCATTCACTCATTCAAGATAAGATCCTCAAAAACCAAATATTCGAAAAGCAAGGAGATTTTCATGTAGATTGGGTGGACCGAATCATCAATAATAAAAGAAAAGAGGAAAAGAAACCGAACCAAAAAATTGGTGTTATTCAAAACAAGCAAGGAAATATGAACTATGGATATATTTTGGGTTTATTTTTCGAAAAAATCATAAAGGAAAAAAACCGAAAAAGCAGCGGGAGTTATTACACTCCGGAATTTATCTGCGAAACCATAACGAAAGAAACAATTAAATATTCTATTTTTCTAGATAGGAAAGATTCAGATATTATTTTAGAAAAGAAAAAGAAAATCAAAAAGGAAAAGGAGAGAGATTTAAAAAAGCTTGAATCCTTAAATGCCAAATATCTTATTTCAGATATCAAAGATGACGAATTAAAACTTTTAATTGAAAAATTAGAAAATCTAAAGATATTGGATCCATCTATTGGTGCAGGACACTTCTTTTTTAAAATATTAGAATATCTTATTACTATCTTTTACGAGATTTTCCTTAAAATAAAAAATGACCAGAATTTAAAAAATGTTCCAGAAGATAATATAGAAAAAAAGAGGAAAAATGGAGAGAAAGGAAAGAAGCAGAACAAAATGAGGAAAGAGAATAATAAAAAGAAAGAGAAGAAAAAGAATAAAGGGAAGAACGTAGGAAAGATAAAAAAAGAAAAACCTACTTTCTTAAAACTTATCGAGAAGAAGAACCAAAAGTTTCCCTTGAAAGAATTGATACTCTCGATCATAGAAAATAACCTTTATGGAGCAGATATTAATCCCTATATAAAAAACGTAATTCAAAAAAGAACATTGCTCTTCTTTTTGGAATATAGAAAAAAATTGAATCCAAAGTATTGTAAAAACAAAAATAAAGAGGAATTGGTTAGGGAACTGGTAGAACTCCAAAACCAAATGAATGAAAATATCATAATAGGAGATTCCATATTTGAAGTTGATTGGAAGAATACCTTTCCCGATATTTTCAAGGATTCTGAAGATGGCTTTGACATCGTTATCGGCAATCCTCCCCATGGAATTAAATTCCCTAAGGCTAAAAGAGAGGCTTTTTTTTCGGAACTTTTCTTCAATTCCAGGCGATCCTCCCAACTTTTTATGGTCAAATCACATATTTTAGCCAAATATGGTGGTATAAATAGTTTAGTCATCCCAAAGCAATTTGCTTATAACGATGGATGGAGGGGGATTAGAGTATACTTAGAGAAATATGGACAAGTATGGCAAATATTCGATCTCCAAAACAGTTTCGAAGGACAGAGTAATGAGCATATCGCATTGATCTGGAAAAAGTTTTCTGACCATGTGAATAAAGGAGAGGACACTGGAAAATCCTACCCAAAAAATTTTGGTAAGATGAGAAAGAATCATGATATTTATTCAAAAATGACAATTGGTGATAAAAATGAATTTAAGACCTTATACCCCATCCCAAGGAATTTAGTGAAAAGAATTGGACATTTTCCACTGGGCCTCAATAGAATGGAAATTGAGATGATCCAATACCTCTATAAAACAAATAAAAAAAGGATGGATTTCATTCACGGATTTAGGGGTATTCCGGCAAAATACACTTCAAGAAAAAAGGAAGGCAAATATAGTAAAAAGTACCGAGGTACTTTCGAAAAAAGGAATTTAGAGAAGTTCTATCTTAAAAAAACCAGAAGTTATCTCAACAACAATGCAAGATCCAAAAATAAGATAAAAAAACTTCAAAAAGAGAAAATATTAGCTAACAGAATATTAAACTACACTACCATCCCCCAACCCCGTCTTATCATTAAATCCTACTGGGATCCCGATGGATTGTTAACAAAATCCACCTTAGTAAACATTTTTCTGGAGGAAAACAGCGAAATATCATATCCCACGTTTTCAGCACTTCTCAACAGCCGATTTTTGAGTTGGTTTACTCAAAGGGCCATTTATACCAAATATTTTGAAACCTCTAAGGATTTTGACATAAAATATGTTCGGAGGATAATATATAAGCCCTTAACCCCTAAACAAAACGAGATGTACGGAATAATTTCAATTTTGCTCCATTACTTACAAGCGCTTCAAAACTTAAAACAACCCATCCATGAAAATAAAAAATCTGAGAAACAAAAAATGAAGAAGAAATTTGGATTTCTATTAAAGGTCCTTAATTTTCTCGTCTATGAACACTATTTTCATCTCACTCCCGTTAATCTCCCTTCTGTCCCATCCAGAAAAGTTTTCTCTAGCCCGAAAGAAAGCAAAAAAAGGAATTGTAAAAAAGAAATTGGTGGTGAATGGCTAACTCTCGCCCAAATTCTAATAAACACCCAAGAAAAACTTCACCTGTCATTTGATTGCATAAAGTCACTCTATCTTAGGGGGAAGAAAAACATATCATCAAAGGGAACAAATGAGAAAAGAATTAAAAAAGCACATGAAGAAATGGAGAGAATTGTGCAAAAATATTATCATTCTCTCAATTCAAACCAATCATTAGAGATCAGAATTAACCAAATTCAAGAACATAGATACATCAAGTTAATTGAAGAGACTCATTGAGAGCATCATTATCGGGGATTCTTTTCAAACCAAGTTTTTCGGGCTGAGGAAAATAAAGACTTCTGTCCGGAACTGCTGGAGTTTTCCCGCAAAAAAGATGATGTTTAATGCGATTTAGGAGAGATGAAATATTTTGGGGAATCTCAAATGAAATAAGACGCAAACCCACTCTATGTCTCTTTAATCTATAGAAAATATTTTTCAAGAAAGATTTCATAATTAAAATGGATAAAGGGGTCAATTGGGACCTATGCGCCTCCAGAGACTGCTGAAAAATATCCCACGATTGCTCTGGTATAAAGATATTTGGATTGTAAGTTTGAAAGGCATAATAGTGACTCAATTTTAATTCATTTTGTACTTCTCGTACGGCGAAATAGGTGTTATACGCGGCCATCATATGATCATGATGCCAATCAATCGAATATAAGGGATCTGGACCCATTATTATGGAGGGGGAAAGGAATTTGAAAACTTTTGCAAGTCTTTTCACGGATTTTCGATTAAAGGGGCTATATCCGTCAATATATCCCAAAGGAACTGTTTTCACAATCTGCTCCCCATTTGGATTAACCCCGTATCTTCTTTTTGCTTCATCGTTTTCCATTTTTCTAATTTTTCGTAATGGTTTACCTTTAAGATGGGCAAATTCCTCCAAACCTCGATTAACTAAGCCATATTCCCCCCCGGTCATTAGGATTTCATACACTTTAAAGCCATGCTTTATCAAATATTGTGCAGGATGACCGACCAGAATATCGAAATCATCTGGATGAGGTACAACAATCGCGGCCACTTTATCTTTTGCTTGATTTTTCAAATATTTCAACTTATCAACAACCCCATTATCTAAAAGCTCGTATTCCATAAAAAGAGTTGAATTTTACTTTAAACAGAAAATGAATAACAAAATATGCTAAAAAGAGAAGCTAATCAGTGGTTATGGAATTTTGAAACAACAATTAGAATAAGAAAGAGAAATAATAATGAAACACTAAAAAGTGAAAATCTTATTTGGTAAAACTGCCCTCAAGATCAAATAAATCTTGTTCTTTCTTGACAGATTGAATATCTTCGGCATCTCCTTTTTGAGATTGAATAAATTCCAACCGACTCTTAAACAAGTCCGACTTCTTTCCGAACATCTTTTTTGCTAAATCAAAGGAACGACTCAAGGGTTTAGGAACACTCCTCGCAAGTGTTGTATTTTCAAATATTTTAGGTTCATGAATAGATTTTGATTTAAGAAGCTCCTTTTTCGATTTTACATCCAAAGGAAGGTCTTTGGGAGCCAATTTAACCAACTGTTTTGGTTTTTGTTTCTTCGCGACTCGACAATGAGGACAATATTCTTCTTCATTTCCATGAGGACAAAGCATCTTAATTATAAATAAAGAGTTCTTTAAGATAAAATTTTTCCATTTCAAAAAATAAGAATAGATATGAAGCAATTTTATAAAGAGATCCAGAAACAGCCACAAGCACTTCAAGATACTTTAGAATATTACATTAAATCTAAAGAGGGAAAGAAGAAACTCCAAGAGGCACGGGATTTCTTTGAGAAGAATCTTATCGACCATATAGTATTTTCTGGTATGGGCAGTTCATTTTTTAACAGTTATATTAGCTATTATTATTTATCCCAACATAAAATATCATGTGAAATAAAGGACACTCGGGAAATGCTCAATTACTACGAGATACCCACGCGAGCCCAGAGAATGAAAACTTTATTTATTTTTGTTTCGCAATCGGGAGAATCAGGAGAAATAATAAGAATCTTGGAAAAATGGGAGAAAGTCATGGGAGAAATGAATATATGGGCCATAACCAATACAACCGAAAGTACGTTAGCAAAAAAGGCCGATCTGGTATTCTTCACGAAAGGTGGTAAAGAAAAATCCGTAACCTCTAAAACTTACATTACAGGAATATTAGTCCATTATCTTATATCCCAGGCGTTAAGTGGGAAACTTAGCGTTTCTGAGATAATTAAATCAAATATCGATTTATTAAAAATAACTCTTGAGAAGCTGATGAATGGAAAAATTCCAAACCGGTGGGAGTTATATCAGAGAGGAGAAAAGATATTTCAATTCATGGGAGATCGTGATTTTCTTAATTTCATTGGCACGGGAACTTCCATGGCCACAGTCCACCAAGCAGCCTTAAACTTTAAGGAAGTTTGTAAAACACCAGCCGAAGGGATTTCTTTAGGAATGTTTAGACACGGACCCATAGAAACAATCAATAAAAAGTTTAGAGCAATCATTTTAATATCGGATAAAAAAGCAGCTCAAGAATTTAAACCCCTCATTGAAAATATAACTAATATATGGGGAGAAGGAAAAGTGGTAATCATCACAACACATCCCAAAATTCAGAATCTTAAAAATATGAAAAAAGGTAATAATGTGTATCTTATTGAGAATCCCATTAAGAACCCCTTTTTGGCACCCATCTTTGAGATTAGTGTTCTTCAATTGTATATGTGTTATCAAGCAGAACGAAAAGGATTTACTCCCGGTGTATTCATTAATTCATCTAAAATAACGAAATAAAAGAACATGTCGAGGAATCAAAATGAATATGGAAAAAAACCGTCTAAATAAGATTCGTGAATTTGCCAAATTACATTATAAGGATGATGATCTCCATGGATGGGGGCATATAGAAAGGGTTATGAATAATGCAAAGCGAATACAAAAACATACGGGCGGAGATTGGTCATTGATCCAAGTCGCCGTTTGGCTTCACGATATCGGAAGAAAAAAGGAGGAACAACTAAAAATGAAAGTCGAAAATAAACAACCACCTCATCATGCAATTTTATCTAAGACAATAAGTAAAAAATTCCTTGAAAATTTGTCTTTGGAAGAAAATACAATCAAACAAATCAATCACATTATTCTTGCCCATAGTTTTTCCATTGGAGAAAAGGCAAGATCCGTTGAGGCGAAAATAGTTTCAGATGCCGATAAATTAGATGCAATCGGAGCAATAGGTATTTTTCGGGCTTCCGCATATCAGTTCCATAATAAAACAGGCATTTCTGGAATGCTTAATCATATGGAAGAAAAATTGATGAACTTAGATGAGAAAATGTATTTAGACATTAGCAGGAAAATCGCGAAAAAACGGATCTTAAGGATAAAAAAATACAGAGAAATGATACTAGAAGAATTGGATTAGAAAGAAGCATCAATCTGTTTCTTTATGGCGCTTCTTTTTGATTTTTCGCTTTTTTCTTGAACTAAGAACGTTAAAAACCAATTCTAAATAAGATTCGAGAATGGGATCATCCTCAGAATAACCCAGTTTAGTGAGGAAATCGAGTAATATAGGCCTTATTTTTTCCATTTCGCTTTTTTCCTCGGCCATCAATTCGGCTTCTAAATAATAGCCGTCCAAATATTGTACCTTGTCCACTAAAATCTCAATTTTTTTTTCTTGGAATGGTAAGCTATATGCCCTGCGCTCTTTTTCTAAAGAGATAAGTTTAATGAACCCTAATGCCTGTAGAATCTCATCCATTTTGTCAACATCAAGGATTTTCGCAACATGTTCGATCCTTGATTTTACCACATCATCGATTTTGGGGCCCTTATAGGTTAAATCATGTTCTTTTGTGATAGTTTTCTTACTCGTGAAATCTTTCACAATCGAGGTTCGCAATCGAAGGGCTTCATCTGTTTCCTTAAAATTCCTCAATCCTTTAGGGGCATTATAGTAGCTATCAGTATGATTTATTAAGCATAGAGGTTCAGCACCCATCTCTTGTAGCTTTTGCTTGGTTTCCTTCACATTATCTAATTTAATCTTAATTTCCAGCTCAAACATATGAAATCAGCTTTTTTTGTAATTTATCACTTTAATGATGATATTAATAAAAGAAAATGATTTAAGAATAAGTTTCTTTTCTTATGTGGCTAAGGGAGTTATAGTATGGTTTTGAATTGAGCCTTTGCTCCTATGATGATAAACCACCTCACCCTTAGCCTCCCTAAATAAAATACTTCTTCGGTTTATAAGAGCCATTCAATATAATTGGCAAATTCTATTTAAGACAAATTGAAAAAATAACATAAAGAAAGATAAGTAGCCCTTCTAGGATTCGAACCTAGGTCAGATGGACCAGAACCACCCATGCTTGGCCGCTACACTAAAGGGCTTAAATAGTAATAATAATAATTTGAGATTCTAAAAAAAATTTTCTTTTTTGCATTCTTCAAGATTTTAATTCTATAGTTAATTTAATGTTTTATGGTTAAGATAGCACCAATAAAACCCTTCTTACCGAAAGATC